>JAUNLB010000197.1 GCA_030532485.1 Pseudoclavibacter sp. | reverse complement strand
ATCTGCTCGGCGAGCAGGCCGCCCTGGGCCTGGATCTGACGCTGTGGACGATCGGCACGCTCATCGGGCTGGTCACCGCCGTCTCGGTGCCGGTGCTGCTGTTCCTGCGCGAGGGCAACGCCGAGGACGCCGCCTTCGGCGGCTGGCTCATGCCCGTGGTCCCGCCCATGGTCTCGGCCTCGGCGGGGGCGGCGATCGTGCCGCATCTGCCGGCGGGCGAGGCGCGAACGGATCTGCTGGCGGCCTGCGCCATGCTCTTCGGGGCCACGATCGTGCCCGCCCTGCTGATCATGGGCCAGCTGTGGGCCAGGCTCGTCCGGCACGGCCCGGGCCCGGCCGCGATGGTGCCGACCCTGTGGATCGTGCTCGGACCGCTGGGACAGTCCGCGACCGCCGCGATGGGGCTGGGTCGGGCCGCCGGGCACGTGCTGCCGGAGGGGCTGGCCGACACGGCGCGGCTGGCGGGCCTCGTCTACGCGGCCCCGGTGATGGGCACCGCGCTGCTGTGGATGGCGATCGCGGCGAGCCTGACCGTCCGGCAGCTGCGGCGCGGCATGCCCTTCGCGCTCACCTGGTGGAGCTTCACCTTCCCCGTCGGCACCTGCGTGACCGGCGCCTCCGGTCTCGCCGAGGCGGCCGGGACGGGGGCGCTGCGCGCGCTCGCGGTGGCGATGTACCTGGGGCTGGTGGCGGCCTGGGGGATCGTGTTCGTCCGCACCGTGCACGGGGCGCTGCGCAGCGGCCGGCTGCTCGCGCCGCCCGCCTGAGGCGAGCGACGCGAGGGGCCGCGAGCCGGTCCCGGGGGTTCCCATTCCCGGAGCGGGCGTGCGAGCATCGGAGCATGGCAGCGCTCATCCTCCCCTTCGACGGCACGTCCCCCCGCATCCACCCGAGCGCCTGGATCGCCCCGAACGCGACGATCATCGGCGATGTGGAGATCGGGCCGGACTCCTCCGTGTTCTACGGCTGCGTGCTGCGCGGCGACAGCGGCTACATCCGCATCGGCGCCCGCACGAACATCCAGGACGGCTCGGTCGTGCACGTGGACGAGGACGCCCCGGCGATCCTCGGCGACGACGTGACGGTCGGCCACCAGGCGCTCGTGCACGGCGCGAGGGTCGGGGACGGCACCCTGGTGGGCATGAAGTCGGCGTTGCTGTCCGGCTCGGTGGTCGGACCGGGCGCGCTCGTGGCGGCGGGGGCCGTCGTACTGGAGGGCGCCGAGATCCCGGCACGCTCCCTGGCGGCGGGGGTGCCGGCCAAGGTCCGGCGCGAGCTGAGCGAGGCGGAGTCGGCCGCCTTCATCCCCCACGCCGCGGGCTACGTGCACCTCGCCAAGGCCCAGCCGGACCCCGCCGAGGCCGCCGGCCGCCCCTGAGCCGCGGCGGGCGGCGGCTCAGCCGGCGAACAGACCCGCCAGCAGCACGAGTGCGGCCAGTGCCGCGATCCCGGCCGAGACGGCGGCCGCGACCCCGCGCACGCTGCGGCGGTGCGCCGCGAGCGCCGCGACGGGGGTACCGGCCAGGCAGAACCAGGCCGTCCCGATGAGCAGCGCCGGCCCGTCCAGCGAACCCGAGCCCAGCTCGCTGCCGACGAGCAGTACCAGCCAGCCCAGGAGCGGCGGCAGCAGGGCCCCTGCCGCCCAGAGCGCCGGCTCGGGCAGCCCGAGCCTCCTGCCCTGGCGCAGGGCCAGGAACGCCAGCAGGCCCACGAGCGCTCCGGTCGCGCTCGCCAGCAGCGCCATCGGCGCCGCCCGAACCGCCCACGCGAGCGGCCCCTCGGCGCCGTCGGGCGATACGAGCCAGAGCGCCCCGATCTGCCCGGTCAGCACGTAAGCGGCCAGGCAGGCGAGGAGCGCACCCCGGTCCTCCACCGCCTCGACGCCCGGCCGAGAGCTCATCGGCACCAATCGGGCATCATGCCCGCCAGGCCGCGGGAGACCGCGCCGTCCTCGACGTCGACGAAGAAGATCGTCGCGCCCGCGTCGCCGGGCACGACCGGGTAGCCGTCGGGGGCGGTGCCGCCGGGCACGACCTCCACCGCCAGGTATTCGCCGTTGGGCGAGAGGCAGTAGTCCTGGATGCGGCTGTCGGCGTCCGCCGGGCGGTACAGCTCCCGCGTGCCCTCCGGGCCGGTCGTGTACAGCGCCGAGCTGTAGGCGCCGGAGCCGCCGGCGTCGAAGGACACGTACATCTCCACGTAGCGCTGCGGGTCCAGCAGCTCGACCTTGCCCGGGTACAGGCTCGGGTCCACCTGCGCCTGCGGCAGCTGGAGCACCGTCTCCCGGCCGGAGCGCAGGTCCACGATCGCCCCCTCCAGCGCGTCGGCGACGATGAGTTCCACGCTGCCCGGTAAGAAGCCCCGCAGCTCGGAGTGCTGGCCGAGCGGGACCGGTTCGCCCCCGTAGACGGCGTCCACGACGTACATCTGCTGGTCGGCGGCCTGCACGACGACCGAGGTGGTGCCGGGCACGAACTCCCAGTCCATGACCGACAGGGGTGTGCCGCCCGGGCCCAGCACCTCCTTGGCCACCCCGGAGGGGTCCGCCAGATCGTAGATGTGGAGGGTGCCCTGGGCCCGGTTGCCGCGGGCGTCCGGACCGTCCACGAGGTAGCCGACGAGCGTCTCGCCGCGGGCGATGTGCAGCCTGCGGATGCTCTCGGCCGGGGGTGTGGCCAGGGTGGTGGTCACCCCGTCCCGGAAGGTCGTCGCCTGCAGCGAGGGCCGGTCCGCCTCGTCCAGGACGACCGCGAGGGACATGTCGTTCTGGATCGCGTACTCCTGGATGCGGGGCGCCTGGAAGACGATCTCGTCTTCGCCCGCGCCGGTGACCGTGCTGCGCACGATGCGGTCCTGTTCGGCCGCGCCGCTGCGCACGAGCGAGTACACCTCGACGTCAGGGGTGGCGAAGCTGTGTCGGAGGGTCCCGGCCGCCCCGGTGGCCCGGCTGCGCACCTCGGCGGTGACCGTGTAGTCGGTCGCGTAGTCGAGCAGGCCCGGGAACTGGACGATCACGACGTTGTCCTGGGCGCTCACCTCGATCGGCACGGCCGGTTCGATCCGCACCTGGGCGGGGTCCAGCTCGGCCAGGGGCTGGTTGGCCTCCAGCACGACCCGCTGGCCGACCCGGATCGTGGCCGCGACGGGGTTCACGACCGCGCCGCCGAGCCGCGGCCCCTGGACCGCGTTGAGCACGCCGAGCAGGGCCGCGATCAGGGCGAGCACGAGGATCGTGACCAGCGCCGTGCGGCCGAAGACCCGGCCGGCGGGGCCCGCCGCGGGCGGCGCGGGGACGGTGCCCGCGGCCGCGGGTGCGGGCGGCGCGGGGCGGGGCTCCG
>JAUNLB010000196.1 GCA_030532485.1 Pseudoclavibacter sp. | reverse complement strand
GCCCGGGAGGGGCTTTTCTGCTGAGTGTTTCCTGAGCGCCCGACGTGCAGACTCGCCCGAAACAACGGGCGACACGCACCCCGAGAGAACCGTCCGGACAGGCTTCGAGTCGAGAAGGGAAAAGACACGGAAAGGGCCCAAGAGAACCCTACTCGACACCTACGACAATCACCGGTCAAAGTAAATTTTCTGCTTATCAATCAAGTATTTCAGGCCGTCAAGCAGGATGTCATGAATCAGAGTGCACTCGATCCTCACTCGCGGTTGGGCGATAATCAGCCCGGAACCGGGATCGCCTCGGGCCTCGGAATCCGGAAAGCGAAGAGAACGGGCTGCCCCGGCACCCAGGGGAGCTGCGAGGCCGCCGCCCGTCGTCGATGCCCGGCTTCGACTCCGAACCGCCCGGTCGGCGGCGCGATCACTCGCGAGCGAGCCCGCTCTGGTAGGCGATGACGACCAGCTGGGCGCGATCACGGGCATGGAGCTTCGTCAGCAGCCGGCTCACGTAGGTGCGAGCGGTCGCATGGGTGACACCGAGCCGAACGGCCAGCTCCTCGTTCGAAGCGCCGGTGGCGATCAGGGCCAGCGCCTCCCGCTCCCTCGCCGTCAGCGCCGCGATCAGTTCGACCGCCGCAGGGTCCCCCGGTGCCAGACGGCCGATGAGCCGACGGGTCACCTCGGGCGCGAGCAGCGCATTGCCCTCCCGGACCACCCGGATCGCATGCAAGATCTCCAGCGGCGGCGCATTCTTCAGCAGGAAGCCCGCCGCCCCGGCCGCGAGCGCCGCATACACGTACTCGTCCAGGTCGAAGACCGTCAGCATGACGATGCGCGGTCCCTCCCCCTCCGGCAGGGCGGCGAGCAGTCGGGTCGCCTCCAGCCCGTCCATGACGGGCATCTGCACGTCCATGAGCACCACATCGGGCCGTTCCCGTCGTACCAGCTCGAGGGCCTGTCGGCCATCGCCCGCCTCGCCGACGACGTTCATGCCCGGATCGCTGTCCACGAGCATGCGCATGGCGCCCCGCAGGGCGGGCTCGTCGTCCACCAGCAGCACCCGGATCGGCAGCATCAGCCCTCGGCTCTCTTCTCGTTCTTCTCCGCCGGAGCGCCGACCGCCCGGCCGCTGCGGGACAGCGGCACGACGGCCCGGATCTCGAAACCGCCGCCCGGGGGCGCCCCGTCCGTCTCCAGCCGCCCGCGCAGCAGGCGCACACGCTCCCGCATGCCGGTCAGTCCCTGACCGGGAACGAAGCGCGAAGCGCCCGTCCCGTCGTCGCGCACCCGCACCTCGACCCCTTCCGCCCGCCTGCGCAAACGGATCGAGCAGCGCGAGGCGTCCGCGTGTCGGACGGTGTTCGTGAGCGCCTCCTGCACGAGCCGGTACAGAGCCGTGCGCAGCGCCGCGGGCAGCTGCGGATCGTCCGCCTCGCCGAGCTCCGCGTCCACATCCAGCTCGACCCGCAGGCCGGTCGCCTCCGCCCGCTCGGCGAGCGCCGCCAGGCTCCGCCCGAAGGGCGCGGAGGCCGCGGGGTCCGTCCCGCCGCCCGTGCCTTCGTCGTGCAGGATGCCGCGCAGCTCGGCCAGGCCCTCCCGGGAGACCCGTTCGATGTCGGCGAGCAGCTCGTAGAGCTCCTCCTCGCCGAGTCCCCGCACCTGCGCCGCGACCCCGGCGCGCACCCCGATCGTGCTGAGGGAGTGGGAGAGCACGTCGTGCACGTCCCGCCGCAGCCGTAAGCGCTCGGACAGTTCGGCGCGCCGGACCACCTCCTCCCGGCGCTGCCGGCTGCGCACGCCGATCTCCCAGCACAGCGCGAGCACGAAGCTGCCGAGCAGCAGCTGGTCGGGCATCAGCACGAAGGTGATCTCGCCGACCCGCAGGGCGGAGACGTGCAGGCCGACCCGATCCGGGTCGTCGTGGAAGCGCTGGATCGCGATCGCGAACACGATGAGCGTGATCGACGCCCCCAGCGCCACCCACCACCACGGTACGCCGCGGCGGCCGTAGCGTTCGGCGACGGCGATGAGGCACAGGCCGGACAGCACGCCCATGTCCATGGTGAGCAGCATGGCGCTCGCCAGCACAGTGCTCGCGAGGGCGATCAGGAAGCAGGGCACCGGGAAGCGACGGCGCAGCATCGCCGCGCTCGCGGCGAGGACGGCGAGCCCGACGCCGAACCAGCCGAGCGAGCGGCGGCCGGGCTGCGGATCCGACCCGTCGAACCAGACCAGCACGTCCGCGTGCCGAATGATGGCGCCGGAGATCTCGCCGGGCGCGAGGAAACCCTCGAAGAGCAGGGTCGGCGCCCACAGGCCGAGCACGGTGAGCAGGACGATGAGCAGGTCCTGCATGAGGAGCGGGAACCCGGATCCGCCCGCGAACAGACCGGCCGTCCCGTCGGCGGATCGCTGCACCCTCACCCGGCCTCCTGCCCGCCGTCCACGTCCGTCGCGGGCATCCGCCCGCCCGGCCCATGCTAGCGAGCCGGGCGAACGGCCCGCGATCACGGCCGGGGCAGTCCGCGGATCGAGGCGCTGGCGGCCAGCAGGAGCACGCCGGCGGCGCCGGCCGCGCAGACGCAGGCGGCGAAGAGGGGCGTGGCGTCCGCGGCGACCGCCCGGCCCGCCGCGAGCGGGGCGATCGCTGCGGCCAGACCGCCGACGACGCCGAAGACGGCGATCACGCGGCCCTGCAGACGCTTCGGGGTGGCCGCGAACACGTGGGTGAACAGGCCGCCGTTCACGGCCGCGGCGGGCAGGCTCGCGCAGGCCGCAGCCGCGAACATCGCGAACGGGCGGCCTTCGGCCAGGAAGAAGGCGGCGAGGGCGGCCGTCGTGCAGCCGAGCCCCGCGATCGAGAGACGCCCCGGCGGCACCCGGTCGATGAGCGCCGGGGCGATCGCGCTGCCCGCGAGCCCGCCCGCCGCGAAGCCGGCCTGCACGAGGCCGATCGTCAGCGCCTGCTGGCCGCCCGCGCGCATCGCGAGCACCGACCAGCTCATGGCACCGAAGAACACGAGGTTCACCAGCGGCGCGCACAACAGGATGCGCCGCAGCGCCGCCTGCGAGCGCAGGAAGGCGAAGCCCTCCCGGTAGCCGCGGGCGCGGGCCGGGCCGTGCGGCGGAGCGGAACCCTCGGGCTCCGCCCCCGACCGCGGCCCGGGCCCCAGATTCGCGCGCACGCCGCGCAACGCCACCAGGAAGCCCGCCTCGCACAGCGCCCGGAGCAGGAACGGCGCGGGCGCGGCGAGCCCGTACAGCCACCCCGTGCCGGGCGCCCCGAGCATCGAGACGAGGTGCCCGCACGCGTGCTGGGCGCTCACCGCGCGCGGATACTCGGCGGGGACGATGATCGCCTTCAGGGCACCGTCCGCGGCCGGATCGGCCA
>JAUNLB010000195.1 GCA_030532485.1 Pseudoclavibacter sp. | reverse complement strand
GGCACCAGAGGACACGGCACGAGAGGACGGCTCGGCATGAGCACTGGAACGGACGGCAAGGACGAGACGGCCCGGCCGCCCGCGTTCGGCGAGCGCCTGGCCGGCGTGCTGGAGCGGTACGGGCACCTGTGCGTGGGCATCGATCCGCACGGCTACCTGCTGGAGGCCTGGGGCCTGCCGGTCTCGGCGGTCGGCGCGCACGAGTTCGGCCTGCGCGTGGTGGAGGCGCTGCAGGGGCGGGTCGGGATCGTCAAACCGCAGGTGGCGTTCTACGAGCGCTTCGGCGCGATGGGCTACAAGGTCCTGGAGGACGTCTTCGAGGCCGCCCGCCAGGCGGGGCTGCTCATCGTCGCCGACGCGAAGCGCGGCGACGTGGGCACGACCCTGGAGGCCTACAGCCAGGCGTGGCTGGAGCCGGGCTCGCCGCTGGAGGCGGACGCCATGACCATCAACTCCTATCAGGGCTTCGACACCCTGCGCCATCCGCTGGAGCTGGCCGATCGCTCCGGCAAGGGCCTGTTCGTGCTGGCGGCGACCTCGAACCCCGAGTCCGCGAGCCTGCAGACGGCGCGGCGGGTGCGCGGCAGCCAGGAGGGGCGCACCGTGGCCGGCGGCATCGCCGCTCGCGCCGCCGCCTGGAATCGGGAGCACGGGAGGGGCTCCTGCGGGAACGTGGGGGTCGTCTTGGGCGGCACGATCGACGTGGAGCGGCTGGACATCGATCTGGCGGACCTCGCCCAGGCGCCCGCCGCCCCGGTGCTGGCGCCGGGCTTCGGCTTCCAGGGCGCCTCCTTCGACCGGGTGCGGGACATCTTCGGCCCGGCCGCCCGGCACACGATCGTCACCTCCTCGCGCAGCATCCTGGAGGCGGGTCAGGAGGGGCTCGTGGAGCAGATCGAACGTCACGTCGAGGTGCTGAGGGAGGCCTTCCGATGAGCTCCACGCCCCCGCCGGTGGACCGGGTCGCCGCCTCCCGTGCCGCCGTCGCGGCCCGCCGGGCCCGCGCCGAGGTGAAGCGGGACATCGCCTCCGGCGAGCGCTCCACGATCGAGGTGCTGGACGCCTCGGCCGATCCGGGCAACGCGGCCGAGCACTCGCTGCGGATCACGAACTTCCTGCTCAGCATCCCGCACATCGGTGCGACCAAGTCCCAGCGGATCCTGGAGCAGCTGCGCATCTCCCCGGCCAAGCGCCTGGGCGGCCTGGGAGTGAAGCAGCGCGAGCGGCTGCGGCTGTTCCTGCTGGAGCGCGGGGACCGGCCCCGGCTGACGGTCCTGGCCGGGCCCACCGCGGTCGGCAAGGGCACCGTCTCCGCCTACATCCGGGAGCACTACCCGGGCGTCCGCCTCTCGGTCTCGGCGACCACCCGCTCGCCCCGGCCCGGCGAGGTGGACGGGGTCCACTACCACTTCGTCACCCCGGAGCGCTTCGAGCGCATGGCGGAGCGCGGCGAGCTGCTGGAGCACGCGACGGTGCACGACTCGCACCGCTACGGCACGCCCCGATCGGCGGTGGAGGACGCCCTGGCCGAGGGCCGGCACGTGCTGCTGGAGATCGACCTGCAGGGCGCCCGGCAGATCAAACGGCGCATGCCGAGCGCTAGGATGGTGTTCCTCCTGCCCCCGAGCTGGGACGAGCTCGTCCGTCGGCTCGCCGGCCGGGGCACGGAGCCGGACGAGGAGCAGGTCCGTCGGCTGCGCACGGCGGAGGTCGAGCTGGCCGCACAGGACGAGTTCGACCACCGCATCGTCAACGAGACGGTCCCGGAAGCCGCCCGCCGGCTGGCCGAGCTCATGGGAGTCACGAAGGAGCACGCATGAACGAGAACCCGAACGGGATCATCGACCCGCCCATCGACGAGCTGCTGCAGCGCGTCGACAACAAGTACCAGCTCGTCATCTTCGCCTCCCGGCGGGCGCGGCAGATCAACGACTACTACGCGGATCTGCACGACGGCAACCTCTTCGGCAACATCGGCCCGCTCGTGGACTCCTCGATCGACGACAAGCCCCTGTCGATCGCGCTGCACGAGATCAACGAGCAGAAGCTGGTCATGAACGAGACCCCGAGCGTCCTGCCCGCCCAGGACGAGGACGCCGGCGAGGAGCTCGTCTTCGACGACGACGAGCCGCTGCTCGACGAGCCGGCGGCGGACGCCCAGGCGCCCGCCGAGACGGCCGAGGAGCGCCCGGACGAGGCCTGAGCCCGGCGCCGTGGACGCTCCGCAGAATCCGCCCGGGACCCCCGAGGCGCAGGAGGGCGAGCGCCCCCTGCGCCTCGTCGTCGGTCTCTGCGGCGGCATCGCGGCCTACAAGGCCGTCTTCGTGATCCGCGAGCTGCGCGAGCTCGGGCACCGCGTCGACGTGGTCCCCACCCGCGCCGCGCTGCGCTTCGTCGGCCGCCCCACCCTGGAGGCCGTCTCCGGCGCGCCGGTCACCGCCGACGTCTTCGACGACGTGGCCGAGGTGCGCCACGTGGCGCTCGGGCAGCGCGCGGACGCGATCGTCGTGGCGCCGGCGACGGCCAACACGATCGCCCGCATGGCCGCGGGCCTCGCCGACGACCTGCTCGGCACCACGCTCCTGGCCTCCCGCGCCCCGATCGTGATCGCCCCCGCCATGCACACCGAGATGTGGGAGCATCCGGCGACGCGGGCGAACACGGCCCTGCTCGCCGAGCGCGGTGCGGTCTTCGTCGGACCGGACAGCGGCCGCCTGACCGGTTCGGACAGCGGACCGGGACGCCTGGCGGAGCCGGCCGAGATCGTCCGCGCGGCGCTCGCCGCGGCGCGCAGCGCTCCGCAGGAGCCCGCGGGGGACTTCGAGGGGCCGGGGGACCTGGCGGGCCTGCGCGTGCTCGTCACCGCGGGGGGGACCCGCGAGGCCCTGGACCCCGTCCGCTTCCTGGGCAACCGCTCCAGCGGCAGGCAGGGCGCGGCCCTGGCCGCCCGGGCCCGCGAGCGCGGCGCCGAGGTGACGCTGCTGGCCGCGAACCTGGAGGACCGGCCGCCCGAGGGGGTGCACGTGGTGCCGACGCCCGATGCGGCGGGCATGGCGGACGCCTGCGCACGGCTGGCCCCCTCGCAGGACGTGATCGTCATGGCCGCGGCGGTCGCCGACTACCGGCCGGCGGAGGTGTCCGAGGGCAAGCTCCGCAAGGAGGAGCTCGGCGACGAGCTGGTGCTGCGCCTCGCCCGCACCCCCGACATCCTCGCCTCGCTGTCCGCCGCCCGCGCGCCCGGGCAGACGATCGTCGGCTTCGCCGCCGAGACCGAGGCGGACGAGCGGGCGCGCCTGCGGCTCGGCCGGGCCAAGATCGCCCGCAAGGGCTGCGATCTGCTGGTCGTGAACCGGGTCGGCTGGCACGAGGGCTTCTCGACCCCCGACAACGCGGTGGAGATCCTCGACCGGGACGGGCGGCTC
>JAUNLB010000194.1 GCA_030532485.1 Pseudoclavibacter sp. | reverse complement strand
GCAGCTGCGACCCGCTCGGCAACATCCGACCCGAATACACACCCAAACCCCCACCCAGGCCGGAGCTCGAACCCGAACCGAAACCGGGCCCAGAATTCGACGAGCCACCCTTCTGAACACCATGACGAACCGAGCCCGCCGGGAGCACCGCCCGGCGGGCTTGGAAGCAATCGTCTCGCCCGAGCCTCTCCGGCACGGCGGCTTTGCGTCGCCGCGGCACAGCCGTTAGGCTCGTGAGCGCGGGACGGACCGGGTCCGACGACCCCGTCCCCGCGGGGCTGTAGTTCAATGGCAGAACTTCTGCTTCCCAAGCAGACAGCGCGGGTTCGATTCCCGTCAGCCCCTCCACGAGCCGCCCCTCCCGCGAGGAGAGGCGGCTTCTTCAGTGCTCCGAAAGTCTTCAGTGCTCCGGGAGTTCGCGCAGGAAGGCCCCCAGCCGCGCTGCGAAGGCGTCCGGCATCGTCCGGTTCCACTCGTGGCCGGCCCGCGGCACGATCTGCAGCTCCGCCCGGGGCAGGCGCTGCGCCAGGGCGCGGGCGGCCGGCAGATTCGCCCGGTCCCGCGCTCCGCACAGGGCGAGCGTCGGGACGCGGACACGCTCGAGCCCGGCTCCGAGGTCGAGCCCTTCCAGCGCGGCCAGCACCGAGAGCATGCGCCGCCGGTCCATGCCGACGGGGGCGACGAACCGTTCGGGCAGCACCCGCAGCAGCCCGCGCTGCAGGCGCATGAGCCGCGGATCGAGCCGGAACTGCGCGCCGGACAGGACCAGCGAAGCGATCCGCTCGGGCCGCTCGACGGCCGCCGCCAGCGCGATCACGGCGCCGAGCGAGAGCCCGCACAGGTGCACGGGGCCGTGCGCGGCCGCCGTGTCGAGCAGCTCGTCCCGCGCGGCGGCCAGGCTGAACTCGCGCTGGTCGTGCAGGCCGGGAATGATGGCCGCCTCGCCGGCGAAGCCGGCCGGCAGGCTCGCCCGCACCGCATCCCACACCTCCGGCCGCTGGCCGAGCCCGCTCAGGAAGACGATGCGCTGCGTCTGACCGGTCATGCCTCCATGATGGCCCGTTCCGCCCCCGAGACATGCGGCCGGAAGCGGGTCAGGCGCAAGGAGTTCAGGACGACGAAGAGCGAGGACAGGGCCATCGCCGCTCCCGCCAGCATGGGGTTCAGCATGCCGAGCGCGGCCAGCGGGATCGCTGCGGCGTTGTAGGCGAAGGCCCAGAACAGATTGCCCGCGACGGTGCGGCGGATCGCCCGCGCCAGCCGCACCGCCTCGGCGGCCAGCCGCGGATCGTCGCGGACCAGCACGAGGTCGCCGGCCTCCATCGCGATGTCCGAGCCGCCGCCCATGGCGATGCCCAGATCGGCCGCCGCCAGCGCGGCCGCGTCGTTGACGCCGTCGCCGATCATGGCAACACGGCGGCCGGAGGCGCGCAGACGCTCGATCTCGGCGAGCTTGTCCTCGGGGCCCGCCTGCGCGAGAACCCGCTCGATGCCGGTGAGCGCTGCGATCGTCCGAGCGGGGGCCTCGCCGTCGCCGCTCAGCAGCACCGGCTCGATGCCGAGGGCGCGCAGCCCTGCGACCGCCTCGGCGCTTTCCGGCCGCACCGTGTCCGAGACCGCGAACACGGCCGCCTCCGCCCCCTCCACGCGCAGCAGCACGGGGGTCGCTCCGGCCTGGGCGATCCGCTCCAGCGCCGCTGCCAGCGCCTCCTCCTGCCCGTCCGGGGCGGGCGAGCGCTCGGGACGGACCGCCTCGACGAAGCGGCCGGCGACCTCGGCCCGGACGCCCCGCCCGGCCTCGCTGCGGAAGCCGACGGCCGCCGGCAGGGGGCCGGCCGCCTCGGCCGCCCGGGCGATCGCGCGGGCCACCGGGTGCTCGCTGCCCCGCTCCAGCGCCCCGGCCAGGCGCAGGGCCTCCGCCGGCCCGCCGGGCAGCAGGCGCTCGTCGAGCACGATCGTCTCCTGCAGGGACATGCGGCCGCTGGTGAGGGTGCCGGTCTTGTCCAGCACGGCCGTGTCGATGCGGGCGGTGCGCTCCAGCGCCTCCGGGCCGCGTACGAGCACCCCGATCTGCGCGCCGCGGCCGGTGCCGGCCAGGATCGCGGTGGGGGTGGCCAGGCCCAGGGCGCAGGGGCAGGCGATCACGAGCACCGAGACGGCGGCCGTGAACGCCATCTCCGGCCCCGCCCCGGCCAGCAGCCAGCCGGCCAGGCTCACCACGGCCACGAGCAGCACGACCGGCACGAAGACCCCCGCGACCCGGTCGGCCAGGCGCTGGGCGGCGGCTTTTCCGGACTGGGCCCGTTCGACCGCGGCGGCCATGCGGGCCAGCCGGCTCTCGGCCCCCACCCCGGTGGCGCGCACCAGCAGCACCCCGTCCAGGTTCACGGTGCCGCCGGCCACCGGATCGCCCGGGGAGACCTCGACGGGCACGGACTCGCCGGTGAGCACGGCGGCGTCCACCGCGGCCCGGCCGTGGACGACGACCCCGTCGGCGGGCAGACGCCCGCCGGGCCGGACCCGGAAGGTGTCGCCGGCCGCCAGCCGTTCGACGGGCACCCGCTCGCCCGCGTCCTCGGGCGAGGCGGCCAGCTCCACGTCCCGGGCCCCCAGCCGCAGCAGCCGCCGGAGGGCCGCCCCGGCGTTCCGTTTGGCCCGCTCCTCCAGGGCGCGTCCCGCCAGCAGCAGCACGGTCACCCCGGCGGCGACCTCGAAGTACACGTGGCCCGCGCCGGAGGCGGGCTCCGGCCGCCACTCGAAGCCGTGCCGCATGCCGATCGTCCCCGCGTGCCCCCAGACGAGGGCGTAGAGCGACCACAGCATCGCGGCGGTCACCCCGATCGACACGAGCGTGTCCATGGACGCCTCGCCGTGCCGCAGCCGGCTCAGCGCGGCCCGGTGGAAGGGCCAGGCGCCCCAGAGGGCGACCGGCAGGGCGAGCGCGAGGCTGCACCACTGCCAGCCGGGGAACTGCCAGGCGGGCACCATGGCCAGCGCGACGACCGGGGTCGCCAGGGCGGCCGAGAGCGGCAGGCGCAGCCGCTGGGAGCGGGAGGCGGGGGGCTCGGGCTCCGCCTCCAGCCTGGCCGAGTAGCCGGCCTCTCGGATCGCTTCGACCGCCGCGGGCAGCAGTTCGGCCGGCTGCACGCTCGCGCGCTCCAGGGCGAAGTTCACCTCGGCCCGCATGCCCTCGATCCGGTTCAGGCGCTGCTCGATGCGGCTCGCGCAGCTGGCGCAGCTCATCCCGCCGATCTCGATCTCGACGGTCCGCTCGGCGCTCACGGCCGTTCCGCGAGCTCGTAGCCGGCCCGCCCGATCGCCTCGCGCATCTCCTCTAGGGGGATCTCGCGGCTGCTGCGCACCCGCACGGTCCCGCTCGCAGCGTCCGCCTCGGCTGCCCGGACGCCGTCGAGCGCCTCCAGCTCGGCGACGATCGCGCGCTCGCAGTGGGC
>JAUNLB010000018.1 GCA_030532485.1 Pseudoclavibacter sp. | reverse complement strand
CGACACCCCCGACCGGCTCCGCCACCTCATCCAACAACGACACCCCGAACCACACCCCTGACACCACCACCCCGCACGGCCACCCCGACCTCTCCCTCTACCCCGACCGGACCCTCCCACCCGCCGTCACACCCGATGGGACCCCACCCAAGAACCCCGGCTTCCCCACCACCCAATACCCCCCGGTCGGCAGCAACGACGGCGGCACCGGCCACTGGACCCTCGTGAACCGCGGCGGGGCCAGCAGCAACAGCCTCGACCACCAAGAACACATCACCGGGGTCGGCGGCATCGGCATCCCCAAACCCGACGCCCCCGACCCCACCACCGCCACCCCCCTCACCGGCAACGACCTCCTCCAGGCGACGAAGTCTGATTCCGCTTCGATTCCCTCTTCTCGGTGCCAGAGCATCGCCTCGGAGGCGACGGGGTCATCCGCCCCTCCTCGCGCACAGCCGGGCGGCTGCGCCCGGGGCTTTGTGGGTGGTGACGGAGAAGATCGCCGCGTGGATCATCCGATCGCCGACGAGTGGGACGAGGGTCCCTGCGCGCGATACACCGCGACGAGCAGGCGCCTCGTGCTCTCCATGCCGGTCCGGATGTTCCTGAGAGGCACCTTCAATCGCCAGCGCCTCTCGCTACTGGTCACGCCCCCGGGCGTCCGAGCCTCCCCCTTCGTCATCGACGCCCTGCGCTTCTACCGCGGCCACTGGGTCGTCGACGACAGCCGGGACGCATACGACGGCCTGAGCGGCCGCCGGCTCGAGAAACGACCCGGCCGGGTCCCGCGCCCGGCCGCCGACGAGCCGCCGCCCGAGCCCCCGGCGCCCGGACCGGACGCCCTCGGCGCCTTCTTCTTCGAGGTGTACGCGCGGGGACCGGTCCAGCGGCACCCCTTCGTCGGCCCGGTCGTCGAGCACATGGTGGCCGGGCTCGACTCCCCCGCCTCCGCGACGCGCCTGGAACAGTGGGGCCTGGACGAGCCGCTGACCTCCCCCTGGGAGCCCGAGCGCCTGGACCTGGTCATGCGCGCCCAGCTGCCCGGCACCGACCGCATGCTCGCCACCGGACCGGGCGGGGTCTGCGTCACCACCGGCATCGTCCGCTGGAACAACGAACTGGTCGAGCGCAGCCGGGGCGTCGTCCCGGCCGGTCCCTTCGCCGCACCCGCAGGTCTTCCCGCGGGCGAGCCCCTCGCGGCGCACCCGATCGTCCTCCCCACCCTCGCCGAGCTCGACGAACGCTTCAACCTGGACCTGGCGATGGTCTCCTACGGCCCGCTCGACTTCCTCGACGAGAGCGGTGAGCCCGTAGGCAGGCCACCGGGCCCGTGGCCGAAGGAGGAGCCTCTGGCCCTGCTGATCGGTTCGCACTTCATCCGGGCCGTGGGCATCGACGTCCCCGCCCTCGCCTCCCGATTCGATCTGACCCCGATCGGCTCGCACGGCACCCCGGCGGCGCTGCTGCGCTTCTTCGAGCCGGACCCGCTGTGGCGGCCGCTCCTCGACTTCGGCAGGGGCCTCAAGCTGCGGCACATCGCCCCCGTGCTCGGCCTGCCGATGTACGACTGAGGGGAAGGACCGGAGATGCCGATCGAACTGGCCCTGCTCGGGGAGAGCCAAGCGACCTCCGCGCTGCTCCGATGGGTGTGCAAGGAGTTCGTGCCCGGCGGCAGATTCCTGCCCTACACGAACGGGGCGATGTATCAGTTCCTGGACTCGGAGGGACGGGGACTGCTCACCGTCTTCCCCGCCAAACACGTCGAGGACCCCGGCGCCGCCAAGCGGCTCGTGGAAAACCCGCCCGAGCACTTCAGCACCTGGACGGACGTCCTCATCCCCTGGGACAGCGACCGAGAACTGGTCTTCGCGGTCGCCGACCGGATCGCCGAGTTCAGCGAGTGCCGGGTCCACGTCCGCATATGAGGAGACTCGCGCGGCGCACCGGGGTGGACACCGGCCCGAGCCGAAGCCACATCCACGTCTTCGAGAGGCGCTTCACCGCAATGGACGGGAACAACGAGACGATCGCCGGCCGACGGCAGCTGGAGTTGCTCCGATCGCCCCGCTGGCGGGCCATGAGCCGCGTCCTGGGGTGGTTCCGCGAACCGCTCGCCGACGACGACGGGTGCCCGCCGGAGGAGCTGGCCGCGATCGAGCGGCGCCTCGGCGCCCCGCTGCCGAAAGCGCTGGGGGAATGGTTCGAACTGCTCGGACGACGTCTGGCGGCGTACGGCGAGCAGCCCGCTACGCCCGGTTCGGTCGCGCTGTCCGAGGAGGACGGCACCTTCCTCGCCTGGTCCGACGATCAGGGCGTCATGCAGCTGTGGTCGCCGCCGGGGGACGACCCCGTGGCCGTCGCGCTCCTGGAGGGCGCCGCGCTGCCGGCGGCGCCGCTCAGCGCCTGGCTCTGCGGACTGACCATCAGGTCCGTGACGACGGCCGTGCAGGAGGGACGCGGGCGCAGTGTGCTGGGGGCTCTGCACCCGGCGCTGCGCGGCGGCGTCCTCGAGCGGTGCGAGGCGCGACAGCGGGCGCGGCTCGAGGCCCGGTACGGCGAGCTGCCGCTGCCCGCGCTGCCCGAGCCCGGCCCGCTCCGAGGGGACGAGCACACGGTGATCCGCTCGTACGAGTACCCGGACGGCAGCGGGGTCGTCTGGTGGCTCACGAGTTCGCCGGAGGCCTTCGCCCGGATCCGCGAGTAGCGGGGGCGCGCCGGGTTCGCACCCGACGCGACGAATCGCGGAACCGGTTCAGAAGCAGTCCCAGCCGTAGCCGGTGCGGCGGACGTCGCCGCGGCGCAGTGCCTCGGCGGCGATGAAGAAGTTGCCGATCCCCGCGTCGCCCCAGGAGATGCCGTCGCCGCTGTCCACCTGCAGCAGCAGGAAGTCCAGATCCCGGTCTCCGAAGGCACGCGGGTCGTCCTGGATGAAGCCCGCGGAGCCCCCGATCCGGTGGCCCAGAGCGGAGAGGCGGTCGAGCACGCACTGCGTGTGCCGCGGACCCAGGCGGTACCAGTCGTCGAGGGGCCGCTCCGGGAAGGCCTCGCGCCAGGCGGCGAGGAAACACGCGTCGAAGCGGTGGTCCATGGGCGTCATCGATTGCCGGACGAGCGTGAACTCCAGGGCGAACATCGCGCCCGGCTCGATCGGGGAGCGGATGCGCTCCTCCTCCGGTCGGTACGCCGAGCGCACGTCCTCTTCGGCGACGGTTCCGTCGGGCTCCGGATCGAACAGGACCAGGTGCTCGTTCGCGAGGCCCTCCGACAGGCCGTGGCACTCGTCCGGGCCGATCCAGAACTGGAGCAGGCCCCGGGCGGGCAGCGGGTCGAGGGCCGGCAGCTCCTCCAAGCGGATCTGGGCCAGGAACGCCATGGTCCGGCCGAGCGGGTTCCTCGGCGCCGTGCCGCCGCGAGGAAGATACGGCAGGCCGCCGAATCTGCTCGCCGTCATCGGCAGCCGCGCCGTCCGCCGCGCGGCGATCTCGATCGACGGTGCGAGGGTCTGCTCGGCCAGGCGCTCCAGCAGCGCGAGGAACTCGGGACCCGGCTCCGGCTCGGGGCCCGGCCGTCGGCGCCGCCCGAAGGTCACCGCGCCCCCTCGGGGACGGCGCGGGGAGTCATGCCCTCAGCATGGCACGAGTCCCCGCGCCGGCGCGATTCAGCGGCCGGTGATGTCGAACATCCACGCGACCCCGAAGCGGTCCACCAGGGCGCCGGCGACATCGCCCCAGAACTGCCGGGCCAGGGGCATCGTCACCCGGCCGCCCTCGGCCAGACGCTCGAAGAAGCCCGCCAGCTGCTCGTCCTCGCCCTCCACATAGACCGATCCCGGCTCGGCCGGGCAAGCGGCCGGTTCGGCCGGCCCGTCCCACGCGACGAGGGTGAAGCCCTGCGGGGTGTCGAGCTGGGCGTGCAGGAGGCGCTCGCCGTCCTGCTCGTCGGGGACCGTCTTCAGTTCGCCGCCGAAGACCTCCAGATAGAACTCCATCGCCCGCTTCGCGGTGCCGTCGAGGGTGAGGTAGGGGCTGAGTCGAGACGCCATGCGCATGTCCTTTCCGTGATGCGAAGCTCCCGCCCGCGCCGCGCGGCCGGGCCGGAGCCGGTCCCCTTCCGGGACCTTCCTGGATCAGCCTTCCGCCCTGACACGACACCTCCTGTCATGATTTCCGAGACCGTCTGCTACCGTCTCCCGCATGCGCGCGGACCGTCTCGTCTCGATGGTCTTGCTGCTGCGTCAACGCGGGCGGATGAGCGCCGCCGAGCTGTCCCGCGAGCTGGAGGTCTCGGTCCGCACCGTGCTGCGGGACGTCGAGGCCCTCTCGTCCGTCGGCATCCCGATCTACGCCGAACGCGGGCGGCACGGCGGCTTCGCCCTGTTGCCGGGGCTGCGCACCGAGTTGACCGGGCTGAACCACGACGAGGCCGTGGCGCTGCTCGTCGCCGGCTCCCGGGCAGGGATGCAGGGCCTCGGGCTGGGCGGCCCGCTCGCCTCGGCGGTGCTGAAGATCCTCGACGCCCTGCCCGAAGAGCACCGGAACACGGCGAGCCGGGCCGCCGAACGGATCCTCGTCGACCCGGAGTCGGATCTGCTCGCCCGGCCCCTGCGCCCCGAGGAGGCCGCCCCCGGGATCGCAGCACCGGTGCGGCGGGCCGTGCTCGCCGGGCGTCGACTGCGCATCCGGTACGCGGCCGCCGGCCAGGAGCCGGCATGGCGGACGGTGGACCCGATCGGCCTGGTCGCGGCCCGCCCGCACGGCTATCTGCTGGCCAGCAGATCCGGGCGGGAGCGCAGCTACCGGCTGTCCCGGATCCTGGCCGCCGAGGTGCTCGACGAGCCGGCCCGGCGCCAGGCCGACGTCGAGCTGGAGCGGCTCTGGCGCGAACGCGGCGAGCGCTTCCGGGCGAGCCTGGGGCGCTTCCCGGCCTGCGTGGCGCTGGCCCCGGAACAGCGCGAGGAGCTCGTCGGCACCGCCGCCGCGCTGTGCTCGGAGCGAGCGCAGGAGGACGGCCGTCTCCGCCTGGAGCTCCTGTTCCAAGACCTGCACCACGCCGAGTGGGCCGTGTGGCGCCTCGCAGAGCCGGCCGAGGCCCTGGAGCCCCGGGAGCTGCGCGAGGCGCTGACGCGCCGGGCCGCTCGGCTCGTCGCGCGTCACAGCGACGGCTGAGCCGGGGCGGGCACGGCTACCGCGCCGCCTCGGGCTCCGCCGGCTCGCCGGACTCCACCAGCTCCGCGAGCTCCGGCGAGGTCTCGATGCGGTGCCCGATCTCCTCGTAGCGGGCCGGGTCCCGCCGCTTGATGACCAGGCCCCGGATCGCCCCGGCAACGCCCGGCAGCACGAGCAGCCCGGGCAGCACCCAGCTCAGCGGCCCCGGCTCCTCCTGACCCAGCAGCAGATCGAAGTTCGCCATGATGAGCACGAACAGCACGAGCAGCAGCACCGCCGCGAGCGCCGGGGCGACGGCCCGCGACCACAGCGACACCCCGCGCGGATCGGCCCGGAAGAAGCCCACGACCGCGAGGGCCACGACGGCCATGAGGAACACGAGGCCGGCGGCGCCCGTGGTCGTCAGCCAGGTGAACATGGTGAGCACGGGGAACAGGGGGTCGTCCGAGGCCGCGGAGGCGAGGGCGAAGCCGATCGTGACCAGCACCGCGATGACCGTCTGGGTGAGCGAGCCCGCCCAGGGGGCGTGGTGCTCGCGGCGCAGGCTGCCGAGCCAGCGGGGCAGCACCCCTTCCCGGCCGAGGGAGAAGAAGTAGCGGGCGACCGCGTTGTGGAAGGACTGCAGCGCGGCGAACAGGCTCGTGATGAACAGCAGCTGCACCGCGTCGGGGACGACCGGGCCGGTGTGCTCGGCCAGGAAGGCGAACATGAGCCCGGGGCCGAGCTCGCGGCTGCGCTCGACGACCTGCCCGGCGCCGACGCCGACGGTCACCGCCCAGGAGCTGAGCGCGTAGAAGACGCCGACGATCCCGACCGCGAGGAAGGTGGCCCGCGGGATCGTCCGTTCGGGACGCTCGGCCTCCTCCGCGTAGATCGCGGCCGATTCGAAGCCCATGAACGCCGCGACTCCGAAGGCGAGCACCGCACCGATGCCGGGGGCGAAGAACGCGCCCGGCGTGAGCGGCGCGGGGTTCGCGCCTTCGGGGGCGACCACGAAGGCGAGCACGTCGAAGACGACGACCGCCAGGAACTCCAGCCCCACCAGCACCACGATGACTCGCGCGGACAGGTCCACCCGGTTCACCCCCAGGGCCCCCACCACGACGATGCCCGCGAAGACCCACATCCACCACGGCGTCTCCACGCCGAAGCGCGTCGCCAGCCAGTCCGAGATCGTGAAGCCGAAGAGCGCGAAGATGCCGATCTGCATGGCGTTGTAGGCGACGAGGGCCACCAGGGAGGAGCCGATGCCCGCCCAGCGCGTGAGCCCCTGGGCGATGTAGGCGTAGAAGGCGCCGGCGTTGCGCACGAAGCGGCCCATGGCCCCGTATCCGGCCGCGAAGAGCAGCAGCACGCCGGCCAGCGCCAGGTAGCCGAAGGGGACGCCGAGCGAGCCGGTGACCGCGAAGCCGGTCGGAACGCCCCCGGCCACCACCGTGAGCGGCGCGGAGGCCGCGATGATCATGCCGGTGATGGCCACCACGCCGAGTCCCCCGCTCCGTTTCGGGGTCGCTCGGCCGCTGTTGTTCTCGTTCTCCATCGAACGCCTCCGTCTCGCGGGATGCGCCGCGCGAGCGCGCGGCGATCCATTGTGCGGACGGTGCGGGAGCCCCGGCTTGCCCGTGCGCGCGGCTCCCTTGTCCACCGCGGCATAAGCCTTCCTCGCCAGAAGCACCGGTCGGCGGGGACGAGCGGGAGCCCGAACATGCCCGCCTGACGGTCCTCCCCCGCACCCGAGTCCCTCCGAAGCGACGCGCCAGGCAGCTGTTGGCTCTGCCAGCCGTTTGGCCTACACTGGGGCTAGACCATCTCATGTAGCGGCTCTGCCGGTCGACGAAGCCGTTCAGGGGGAGCAAGAGCAGGGAAGAGGAGCAGCACGATGGGCGGTTTCGAGGCGTCCACCTTCATCGAGCTCGCCCCGGGTGTCGATCGGGGCGAGGTGATGACCGCGTTGAACTGTGGCCTCCGAGAGTTGCACCAACTGCACGGCGACACACTGCTCGAAGCCGAGGTGCGCCCCGGTCCACGTGAGCGCTTGATCGAGGCGGTTCTCCGACTCGCCCGCTGGGACGACGAGGTGGACGAGGACTTCGCCGCCACTCTGCTGGAGTCTGCGATCTCGCTCGGCCTTGCGATGCTACACACCGGACAGCCCGATCCGCTCGAGATTCGCAGTTCGCGTTTCGTAGCCGCGTAGGCGGCTCATGACCGCGTCCCCCCGACCCCCGGCAACGAACGCGGGACTCGGCGAACGCATTGATTTCTGGTGGCGTGGATACGGTTCTCCAGCGTGCTTGAGCCTCGGCGGGTTTCTCTTAGGCCTCTGCGGAGTCCTTGTTTCGGTCTTCGGTGCCGCTACTCACCCCTTGTGATCATCGGATGTGCAGGGGCGCTCAGCCGCCCGAATGTCCGGCTCCTCGCGCCCGAAGGTGATCATCGGATGTGCAGGGGCGCTCGTCTGGACGATCGGTTTTATCGCCATGTTTCAAAAGCCGAGCTACTCCGACATCTCAAGGGAGCTTGCAGAGGCTCGCGATCGTGCAGACCGACTCGAACGAACCGTTGCCGACTCCTTGAAAAGGCATAGTGTAGCCGCACTCGAGTATATAGGATTGTATGATGATGAGACCCGCATCTCGATCTACGTCCACCGCGAAGGACGAATGCACCTCATCGCACGCCACTCGCGTTCGCCAGTACTCACCCAGCTGGGCCGCTCCGCCTTCCCGGTAGATCAAGGGGTGATCGGGAAAGCGTGGGCTAATCAGATCGGCATAGAACGGGATCTTCCCGCAGACGAGGGAGCCTGGATAGAGGAGCACGTCGACCGAGGCTTCGACCGAGCGATCGCCAAGGAGATGAAGATGCGAGCTCGATCCATCGGGGCGATCCGAACGTACACCGAGAACTACTCCAGGGCTCTCGGAGTGCTTGTTGTTGAGTCGAAAAAACCTCGAGGCATCAACAAGAAACAACTCATTGACCTACAAGGCTCCCGCGAGTTCGATCTCCTCTGCCGTGGGGTGGACGAAGCAAAAAGTTCTTTACGGGAAGCTCACGACCGACAGGATTAAACCCGAAACCAAGCCGATGGGACGGTCAGTCGCCGCGCATCGCGCGGCGGGACAGGGCCACCCCGCCCACGACCACGGCACCGATCGCGCAGAGCGCGCCGACCCCCGCGGCGGCGACCACGAGGGGCTTCTCGTCCCAGGCCTTGAGCACGCGGCCCTTGACCTCGGCCAGCCGTTCGCCGAACCGGGCCGGCACGTCCAGCTTGTACTCCAGCGAGTCGAGGGTCTCGGCCAGCTCGCCGCGCAGGCGCTGGATGTCCTCGCTCAGCGCGGCGTCGCTGCGCTGGTCCTTCTTCTTCTGCGGCTTGCCGTCGGCGTCACTCATAGCGGCCGAGTCCCTTCACTGCTCTGATGTCCTGCTGGATGCTCTCCAGCGACTGCTCCGGCTTGACGCCGCCCGCGCGCTTGAGCCTGAGGTACCCGAACAGTCCGAGCAGCGCCGCCAGCAACAGCATGCCGCCGGCAACGATGAGCGCCGAGGCCCACAGCGGCAGCGCCTCGCTGATCCCCGCGACGAGCGCCGTCACCAGCAGCACGTACATCGTCAGCAGGAAGAAAGCGGCGGCGGCGAACAGTCCCGCGGCGACGCCGTAGCGCCGGCCCTTGCCCGCCATCTCGCGCTTGAGATGCTCGATCTCGTTCCGGATCAGCTCCGTCGCGAGCTTGGGGATGCGAGCGAGCAGCTCGCCGATCGTGCTGCCGGTCCGACCCGCGCGATCACGACCGGGCCTGCCCCCGTAGGGGAAGGCGTCGCGCAGCGGCTCCTTCTGTCCGGTGTCGCTCATAGAACTCCCTCGCCTCCGTCGGCTACCGGACGTTCCCGGTCGCGATGTCCGCGCGTCCGGCGCGTTCCGCACGCTGGGCGCGCTCCTCTCGTTCCGCCCGCTCTGCACGCTCGGCCCGGGCCTCGAAGAGCTTCTTGACGCCCTTCGCGGCCGCGCCGCCGACGACCGGCACCGTCGAGACGAGCGTCGTCCCGGCCCGCTCGACCTGCTTCTGCACCGGGGCGGAGTTCCACAGGCCGGAGGCCTTCGCCTTGATCTGCTCGTAGCTGCGCCGACCGGCACGGGCGCCGAGGACGTAACCGGCCGCGAGGCCGAGGAAGAAGGCGAGACGCTTCATGATTGGTGACTCCGATTCCGCCGTGTGCGGGCGACAGGGATCGCCGCCGGAACGTTTCAGATTGTGCAGTGCCCGTTCAGCGTATCGCCTCCGCCTGAACGACGCGCGACGCGAGCTGCCGCTCACGGCGTCGAGGGACGAACGATCGCCTCCGCCTGGACGAGGTGCGACGAGCGTCGTCCGCGGGTCGACGGGTCTCAGCCGTCGTCCAGGAGCGCGTCGACCGCGCGCAACGCCCCCGGGACCACGCTCGCGAGCCCCGTGCCGTCGACCCAGGTGCCGGCCAGCCCCACCCGGGACAGCGCCGCCGCCCGCTCCCGCAGTTCGGCCAACGGCCCGCCCGCGCCCAGCCGCGCCGCGCTCGCCGGGATCCGCCACAGGGCGGTCGCCGCATCCCGGACCGCCGCAGCCGGGACCCGGACCCCGAGCATGGCGGAGGCGTCCGCGGCCGCCCGCTCCCGCAGACCGGGACCGGACCAGGCGGCCTCGTCGTCCAGCGCGGGCAGCTCCGGGCGGGGACCGTAGGACAGCCGCAACACGTGCCGAGCGGGCTCCCGCTCCGGTTCCGGCCACTTGGCGCTCACATGGGTCAAGGCCTTGGCCAGGAAGGGTCCGGGCTCCGCGCCGGCCAGCACGCCCGTGCCGCGCGGCGCCGCGTCCAGCTCCGGAACGTCCGCCGCGAGCAGCACGACCCTGGTCGGCACCGGCTCGGGCAGGCGCGGCTCCGGCGACCAGGGGGCGCCCCCGGCCGGCGGCGGCGCCGTAAGCAGCACCGCGTCGGCCCGCGCCTGATGCAGCACTCCGCCAGCGTCCCGCCAGAACACCCGCCGCAGACCGGACCCCGCCTCGATCCGCTCCGCCCGGGCGCCGGTGCGGATCCGCGCGCCGCGGGAAGCCGCCCGGGCCGCGAGCGCCCGGGCGATCCGCTCCATCGAGCCGACGCCCCGCACGGCGGCCCCCGGCGCCGCGCGCCGACGCAGCCCCGCCACCGCCGCCATGAGCGAACCGGTCTCGCGCAGCCGCTGCGCCAACCCCGGCACGAGCACCCGATGGTCCAGCTCGGCGGGGTCCAGCGAGTAGACGCCCCGCGCGACCGGGGTCACCAGCCGTTCCAGCGCCGCCCGGCCCAGTCGGAGCTCGACCAGCTCGGCCAGGCTCCGCGCCTCGGCCCCCGCGAGCCCGCCCAACTCCGCGTCGCGGCGCAAGCGCTGCGCCCCGGCCCGGCCCAGGGCCCGCTCGACGTCCGCGTCGACCGCGGCGGGGATGCCGAGCAGGCCCGTGCGCGGCAGCCGGTAGGCGTCCTCGCCCGACACCGCCCAGGCGCCCAGGGGGGCCGGATCGACGACCTCGCCGGCCATGCCCAGGTCCTCCAGCAGCTCCTGGACGGCGCCGCCCCGCACCGCGTAGGCGTCGGCGCCGATGTTGCGCTCCCGACCCGCCAGACGGACGCTGCGCAGCATGCCGCCGGGCCGGTCCGCGGCCTCCAGCAGCAGTACGCAGCGGCCGCGAGCGGCGGCCCGGTCGGCGGCCGCCAGTCCGGCGACGCCGCCGCCGACGATCACCAGATCCGCATCGCTCATGCCGACGACGCGCTCGCAGGCAGACCGTGGACGTGCTCCACCAGCCCGGTGAGCACGCCGGGGTCGGCGTCCGGCGGCACCCCGTGACCGAGGTTCACGATGTGCGCGGGGGCCGCGTAGCCGCGCCGGACCACCTCGGCGGCGTGGGCCGCGAGCGTCTCGGGACCCGCGAACAGGGCGGCCGGATCGATGTTGCCCTGCACCGGCACCCCGCCCCCGAGCAGGGCCGCGGCCTCGTCCAGCGGGATGCGGTCGTCCACGCCCTGCACATCGGCCCCGGCCGCGTGCATCTCGGGCAGCAGCCGGGCGGTGCCCACGCCGAAGTGGATCGTGCGCACCCGCTCCCCGTCGGGGGTGCGCAGCCCGTGCACCGAACGCAGCGCCCGGGCCGAGGAGGGCGCGACCGAGGCGCGGTAGCGCTCGACCGAGAGGGAGCCGGCCCAGGAGTCGAACAGCTGCACGACGCTCGCGCCGGCCCGGACCTGGGCCTCCAGGAACGCCGCCGACAGCCCGGCGATCGCGTCGGCCAGCTCCAGCCACGCCTCCGGCTCGGCGAGCATGAGCGAGCGGGTGCGCAGGTGGTCCTTCGACGGGCCGCCCTCCACGAGGTAGGCGGCGACCGTGAAGGGGGCCCCGGCGAAGCCGATCAGCGGGACCCCGCCCAGCTCCGCCGTGGTCAGCCGCACGGCCCGGTCGATCGGCTCGAACAGCTCCGGGGCGGTCGCCTCGCGGATGCGGCCGGCCAGCGCCCGGACCTCTCCGGCGGAACGCACCGGTTCGGCGAAGACCGGGCCGCGGCCGGGCACGATCTCCACCGGTTCGCCGGCGAGCTTGAGCGGCACGACGATGTCGCTGAAGAACACCGCTCCGTCCACGCCGTGTCGGCGCACCGGCTGCAGGGTGATCTCGGCGGCCAGCTCCGGCCGCAGGCAGGCGTCGAGCATCGCGATCCCCTCCCGGGCACGGCGGTACTCGGGCAGGGAGCGGCCCGCCTGGCGCATGAACCAGACCGGGAGGCGGTCGGGGCGCCGCCCGCGGGCGGCGAGCACGAGGGGCGATCGGGAGGTCCGGCCGTCCGCGAGGGGATGGCCCGCCTCCAGCGGGGCCGCGGGCGGGGGACTGGCGTCGTGATGGGGCACGGTCTCCATTCTTGCGCGAAGCCTGCTCCGGCGCCGACGCCCCGCCCGGCGGGCTCCCGCGCGAATCGTGCCCCCGCGGCGGCCGTGCCCGGCGCGACGACGAGACGGCTCGGGCCCGCCCCGGCGAGTTAGCCTGCCCTGACTAGCCCGGCGCAGACCGGATCGTACAATCGGCACCGTGTTGCTGTGTCTGAGCGCGAGCCATCGGAGCGCGAGCTTCGCGGTGCTCGAACGGCTCTCCGGCGTCGACTCCGAGCACGTCGAGGGACTCGTCCGCGAGCACCCCGACATCCGCGGCTGCGTCGTGCTGTCCACTTGCAACCGCTTCGAGCTCTACCTGGAGCTGCGTTCCGAGGACTCGCTGCAGGGCCTGTGGCCCGTTCTGTCCGCTTCCTTCGGCATGGCCGAGGAGGTGCTGCGGGAAAGCTTCGCCGTCATCCGGGACGCCCGCGTGCCCGAATACCTCTTCGCGGTCTCCAGCGGCCTGGAGTCGATCGCGGTCGGCGAGGGGGAGATCTCCGGCCAGGTCCGCCGCTCCCTGGAGCGGGCCCACGACGCCGAGCTCACCACCCCCCGCCTGGAGCAGCTGTTCCAGGCGGCCGCGAGCGCCTCGCGAGGGGTCAAGCAGCACACCTCCCTCGCCTCCGCGGGGCGCTCCCTGGTGCGCCTCGCGCTCGAGCTGGCCTCCTCCAGCGTGGGCGCCTGGGACCGCGCCGAGGTGCTGCTCGTCGGCACCGGCGCCTACGCGGGCGCCTCGCTGAAGGCGCTGCGGGACCGCGGCGTGCGCCGCGTGCAGGTCTACTCGCCCTCCGGCGGCGCCCACCGGCTGGCCGGGCGCGAAGGGGTCGTGCCGGTCGCCGAACGGGGTCTGCGCGGCGCGCTGGCGACGGCGGACCTGGTGGTCACCTGCTCCAGTGTGGACGAGCCGGTCGTGCGCTTCCAGGACATGCAGGCCGCCCGTCTCGCTCCGGGCCGGGCCGCCGCCACCCTGCTGATCGATCTGGGCATGCCCCGCAACGTCGACCCCCTGGTCGCCAGGCTGGACGGGGTGGAGCTGCTCGACATCGAGACGCTGCGCATCCACGCGCCGCTGGAGGACCTGGGCGCCGCCGAGGAGGCCCGCTGCATCGTCGCGCGCGCCGCGAACGAGTTCACGGCCAGGCAGGCCGAGGCCGATCTGGGGCACGCGATCGCGGCCCTGCGTCGGCACGTGACCGCCTTCGCCGAGCAGGAGATCGCCCGTTCGGGCCGCCGGGACCCGCAGGGCGCCGCCGCCGTCTCCCTGCGCCGCCTGGCCAACACGCTGCTGCACGAGCCCTCGGTGCGGGCCAAGGAGCTGGCCCGGCAGGGCCGCGGCGACGAGTTCGTGCGCGCCGTCGAGGTGCTCTTCGGAGTGCGGCCGCAGGCCGCCGAGGCGGAGGCGGCGCCGAGCAGCTGCCCCTATCTGAGCGCTCGGGGGCGGCGCGACCGCGAGGCCGGCGCCCTGCAGCTGCTCGCCGCGCCCTGTGTCGGCGACGGTCAGCGCGGCTGCGCGGCCGACGGCTGCCCCGTGCGCCGCTGAGCGGAGGCGCCGCCGCGCAGACGCAGGCCGATCAGGATCCCGAGCCACGCGCCCACCGCGTTCCACACCGCGTCCACGGGGTCGGTGACCCGGTTCGGCAGGAACAGGAACTGGGAGAGCTCCACCCCGATCCCGATGCTGCCGCCGAGCACCGCGAGCACGGGCCAGGGCGTCCGCCAGGCGAGCACGGTCAACGCGGCCAGCGGGGCGATGAGGACGAGCGCGTTCGCCAACTGCTCGGCGACCTCCGGGGTGAACCACTCGGGCTCGCCCAGGAGCGTCCACAGCCGTTCCCAGACGTAGATGTGGATCTCGCGGACCTGCCCGCCGGTGGGCCACAGCAGCAGCCCGACCGCCCCGGCCCCGAGCGCCAGCAGCAGGGCGAGCGCCCAGCCGCGGCGGACCCGGGAGGGGGCGGTCGGCGCGGGCGAGGCGACGGGAGCGGCGGCGAGCGCGGCGCGGCGCACCGCGGCCGCCCGGCGGCCGGGGGCGCGTCGGGCGGGACGCCGCGGAGCGGCGCGGCCCGGCCGCGGCCGCTCGGGGCCCGGCGGGAGCGGGGCCGGTGCGCCCAGGGTGCCGATGCTGCGGGAGCCGGCGCGCTGCAGTTCCGGCACCTCGGCTACCAGATCTCGATCCGCTCGGCGGGGTCGAGCCACATGCCGTCCCCCTCGCGCACCCCGAAGGCCTCGTGGAAGGCGTCCAGGTTGCGGGCGATCTGGTTGCAGCGGAACTCGGCCGGGGAGTGCGGGTCGACCTGGAGCATCATGCGCGCGTACTCGGGCCGCGCCTTGGAGCGCCACGCCTGCGCCCAGGCGAGGAAGAAGCGCTGGGCCGCGCTACGGCCGTCCAGCAGCGGCGGCTCGGCGCCGGCCAGGGAGGCGGTGTAGGCCTTCCAGGCGATGCCCAGGCCCCCCAGGTCGCCGATGTTCTCGCCCAGGGTGAGCTCCCCGTTGACGCGGGCGCCGTCCAGCCCCTCCGGCTCCAGCTCGGCGTACTGGCGGACGAGGGCGGCGGTGCGCTCCCGGAAGGCGGCCCGGTCCTCCTCGGTCCACCACTCGGCCAAGCGGCCGGTGCCGTCGCGCTCGGCGCCCTGGTCGTCGAAGCCGTGCCCGATCTCGTGGCCGATGACCGCGCCGATCGCGCCGTAGTTCTCGGCGTCGTCGCGTTCCTCGTCGAAGAAGGGCGGCTGCAGGATCGCCGCGGGGAAGACGATCTCGTTCTCGCCCGGCGAGTAGTAGGCGTTGACGGTCTGCGGCGGCATGAGCCACTCGTCGCGGCGGACGGGGCCGGCGAGCTTGGCGTACTCGTGGGCGGCCTCGAACTCGGCCGAGCGGCGCGCGTTGCCGACCGGGTCGTCGGCGGACACCTCCAGTCCGGCGTAGTCGCGCCAGCGCTCGGGGTAGCCGATCTTGGCGACGAAGCGGTCCAGCTTGTCCAGCGCCCGGCGGCGCGTGGCCGGGGTCATCCAGTCGAGCGAGCCGATCGAGTCCCGATAGGCGGCCATGAGCCGCTCGACCAGCTCGAGCATGCGCCGCTTCGCACTGGGCGGGAAGTGGGCGGCCACGTAGGCCTTGCCGATCGCCTCCGGCAGCAGGCTCTGGGCGTGCGCGACGCCCCGCTTCCAGCGTTCGCGCTGCTCGGGGACCCCCTGCAGGACCCGGCCGTAGAAGTCGAAGTTCGCCGCCCCCATCTCGGGGGTCAGCAGCCCCGCGTTCTGGGCCACGATGCGCCACAGCAGCCAGTCGCGCCACTGCTCCAGGCGCTCGGGCGCGAGCAGACCCGCCAGGCCCTCCGCGAAGCTCGGCTGGCGCAGGATCACCCGGTCGTAGGCGCCTTCGGGGGCGCCCAGCTCCCGCATCCAGCCGTGCAGGTCCACGCCGTCGAAGACCGCCGCGAGCTCCTGCCAGCTGCGCGGGTTGTGCATGGCCTTCGTGTCGCGGCTGGCGACCACGTCCCAGTGGTGCTCGGCGATCGCGGTCTCCAGGCGCATCGCCCGCTCGGCGCGCTCGGCGGCCCGGTCCACGCCGGCCATCTCCAGCATGCGGGCGATGTGCCGCGGGTAGGCGGCGCGGATCTCGGCGTACTGTTCCTCGCGGTAGTAGCTCTCGTCGGGCAGGCCCAGTCCGCCCTGCTCGAGGTACAGGGCGTAGCGTTCCGGGTCGTCCGCGTCGGGGTAGACGAAGGCCTGCAGGAAACCGCCGAGCCCGCCGCGCTCGAGGCGGCCGAGGATGCGCAGCAGCTCGTCGATCGAGGCGGCGCCCATCGCCAGCTCCAGATCGCCCGCGATCGGCTCGACGCCCCGTTCGCGCAGCCGCTCCTCGTCCATGTAGGCGGCGTAGGCGTCGGCGGCCTTGCGCTCCTGACTGCCGGCCGGCGCCTGCGCTCCCGCCTCCAGGATCTCGCGCAGCTGCTGCTCGGCGCGCTCGGCGAGCACGAGGAAGGAGCCGTATCGGGGCAGGTGCGCGGGGATCTCGGTCTCGCGCAGCCAGGCGCCGTTCGCGTGACGGAACAGGTCGTCCTGGGGCCGGACGGCGGGGTCGGCGCCGACCTCGTCGAGGCGACTCCCCCTCGATGCGCCCTCCCCGCCGTCGCCGCTGGATCGTGCACCGTCGTGTGGGGTGGTCGTCATACGCTCCAGGCTAGACGACGCGCCCGTGCGACCCCCCTGCGGCTCCCCGCCGCCGGGAGCGGGGAGGCGGGACGAGGGCGGGGCTTGCCAAGGAGGACGAGCGGTGTGATGATCATGAGGGATTTATTTTTTATTCACGATTGACACTTTTCGTCTATATCGACGTTGAAAGATGAAAAGGGGGAACGATGTCTCGCACCCTGCGCATCGGGGACCGGAACCGCACCGCCGCGCTGGCCCTCGTCGCCGCGATCGCCGCGACCGCGTTCGGCGGCGTCACCGCGAGCCTGGCGGCCCCGCCGCCCGCCGACGGGGAGCTCGCGGTCGAGGTCCCCCTGCACGAGGGGCGGCTGCACATCGAGCTCAGGGAACTGCCCGGAGGGGTCGAGCCCGGGGCCGTGCTGCCCCAGGGCGCCGCCGCCCTGTCCCTCGAGCTGCCCCGGCAGGCCGACGAGATCGGACTGCGCCTGGTCGAGGTGCGGCTCGAGCACCCCCGCAGCCCGGAGCCGATCCTCTGGCAGGAGGCGCCCGTCGTGGACGGACGCCTCCGAGTCGACCTCTCCGGCCTGCCCGAACCGATCTCCGGCGAGGACTACGCGATCCGCCTCGCCCCGGCGAACGACATCCACCCGCACGCCTTCAATGGCTACCTGAGCCTCTCCTTCACCGGGCCCCCCGAGGACGAGGAGCCCGTGCTGCTCGCCGAGGCGGAGGGCCGAGACCCGCTGCGCACCCTGCGCAGCAGCGTGGCGCGCTCCTGGAAGCTGCCCCCGGTGACCGCACCGGACGGCGCCCGGCTGCGCATCCGGGGCGGCCACCGGGCGCTGGCGGACTTCAGCGACGGCGAGCCGCCCGAGGAGCCGGCCCGGGCGCACATCGTGCTCGGCTTCGAATCCGTGCACCCGGAGCTGACCGTCGACGGCGACGATCTGCTACTCACGATCAGCCAGCCCGCCCAGCCCCCGGGCTTCCCGGTCGAGCTCGATCTGCGCTCCGAAGCCGAGATCGCGCCGGGCGAGCGGCGGCCGAGCGTCGAATACGCCTCGCTGCGGATCCCCCTGCCGGACCCCGCGCCGGACACCGGGCTCGGCGAGCGCGTCTCGCCCACGGCCACCGTGCCGATCGTCGGGGAGCCCGAGTACGGGGTCCGTGTAAAGGGCCGGCAGGTGCCCATGCCGGCGCGGGCCGTGAGCGCGATCCTGCACCTGCCCGAGGAGCTGCAGCGGACGGGACTGCGACAGATCGACGCGAACCTCACGGACCCCGAGGGACGACAGCTCTGGCAGCAGCGGCTGGAGTTCGCGGACGGCGCCGTCCGTCTCGACTTCTCGACGCTCGCCGAGCCGCCGGAGGGGGCCGGCTACACCCTCGCCCTCGCCCCCGGCCAGGACATCGCGCCGCACTCCTTCGAGGGCGAGCTGCAACTCGACTTCACCCGGCCCCACAGCCCTCACGAGCAGCTCATCGATGCGGGCCGTCCCGGCCCGCAGTCCGGCCGGGAGCGGACCGTGGCCAGCGACATCGGCGTCGCCTACCGGAGCGAGGCGGTCGCCCTGCGTCCCGGCGACACCGTGCTCGTCCGCGAGGGGTACGCGCGGATCGCGAGGTACCCCGACGGACAGGGCCCGAACAACAGCGCCCTGTTCCCCCGGCTCCTCCGGAAGGACGAGGGCGACGCCCCGAGCCCGAGCGTGCACCTCAACCACGACGAGCGCGATCTGCTGTTCACCGTCCCCGAAGGGATCGAGGCCTCGAAGGACTACCTGCTCGTCGCCGGCGGCTACCAGCTCTACGGCAATCGGGACTGGACCGTCCGCGGCTCGTACTCGATCAGCCTGAGCGTGCCGCTGCGGCTCGCGAGCGACGGCGAGACCCCCGGAGCGAGCGAGCAGCCCGGCCCGGACCCGGCGCCCAGCGAACCCGGGCCCGACCCCGCACCCAGCGAACCCGAAACGACGCAACCGCAGCCCGCCCAGCCGGGGCCCACGACCGGAGCGGACGGCGAGACGACCGTGAACGCCCTGGCCGAGCCCCCGGTCTTCGACACGATGATCCGACACGAGTTCCTGCCGGGGGGCGGGGAGAAGGCGGTGCTGCCGGCGGCCAGCACGGCGTTGACCCTGGAGCTGCCCCGCCAGCTCGCGGCCTCGGGCGCGCGCTCGCTCACCGCGATGCTCTGGCACGGCCGCAGCTACCTCGGCAAGCAGACCTTCCCGATCGAGAACGACTCGGTGCGGATCGAGCTCCCGGACGGCGGATTGACCGGCGAGAACTACAACATCTCGCTGTACGCAGAGGAACGGATCGCGCCCCACCTCTTCTTCGCCGACCTCAGACTCGACTTCACCGCGCCGCCCTCGGAGCACGAGCCCGTCATCCGCGCCGCGGCGCCCGGACGGGAGACGGAGGCGACCGTCCGGAGCACGCTCTCCGCCGAGTTCACCACGGAGCGCATCGCCCCCGAGCCCGGACTGCGCATCCGGATCCGCGGCGGGGCGAGCGCGCTCGCCCTGGACGCGGAGGCCGCCGCAGCCTCCGAGGAGGGACCGCTCGCGTACCTGCAGAGCATCGGTGCGCCCGACTGGCTGGAGGTCCCCGTACTCGTCGAGGGGGAGGACCTGGTCGTGACCCTGCCGCAGGAGTATCCCGAGAATCCCTACCAGATCCGGGTGCAGAACTCCGTCGAGACGAACGGCGACTGGGGTCGGGCGAGCATCGAGGAGCGCACCGTCTTCGTGGGGCTGCTGCTGCCGGAGTAGGCGCGCTCCGGCGACCGCGGCGAAGAGGTGCATCGGGCACACTGGCGGGGTGGACCCGACACCCCCTCCGACGCCTCGTGCGCTCGACCGCGAAGTGCTCCGGCTCGCCCTGCCCGCGCTCGGCGCGCTCGTGGCCGAGCCCCTGTTCGTGCTCGTGGACACGGCCATGGTGGGGCACCTCGGCGCCGCCCCGCTGGCGGGCCTGGGCATCGCCGCCACGGTCCTGCAGACCGCCGTGGGGCTCGCCGTGTTCCTCGCCTACGCGACCACGCCCGTGGTGGCCAGGCTCCTGGGCGCCGGCGAGCGGCCGCAGGCGCTGCGGGCGGGCGTGGAGGGCATGTGGCTCGGCCTCGGGCTGGGGGTGCTGCTGGCCGCAGCCGGCGTGCCGGCCGCCGTCCCCCTCCTGGACGCCTTCGGGGCCGCCCCCGAGACGGCGGCCGAGGCGCGAGCGTATCTGCTGCCGAGCCTGGCGGGGCTGCCGGCGATGCTGCTCGTGCTCGCCGCCACCGGGCTGCTGCGCGGCCTGCAGGACACCCGCACCCCGCTCGCGGTGGCCACGATCGGCTTCGCCGCGAACGCCGGGCTCAACGCGTTGCTCATCTACGGCGCAGGGCTCGGCGTGGCCGGCTCGGCTCTCGGCACGGTCCTGGCCCAATGGGGCATGGCGACCGTCTCCATCGCCATCGCGGTGCGGGCCGCCCGCCGGGAGGGGGTGCCGCTGCGGCCGGGGCTGCCGCGGCGGGGGCTCGCGGGCGCCTCCTGGTGGCTGCTGCTGCGCACCCTTTGGCTGCGCGCCGCCCTGGTGGCGGTCGTGTGGACGGGCGCGCAGCTGGGCACCGCCGAGACGGCGGCCCTGCACGTGCTGTTCTCGGTCACCACCCTGCTCGCCTTCGTTCTGGACGCGATCGCGATCGCCGCCCAGGCCCTGATCGGGCACGATCTGGGCGCGGGGGCGAGGCGGCGCGTGCGGGAGGTCACCCGGCGGATGACCGGCTGGGGCGTGGCGAGCGGGGTCGTGCTCGGCGCAGCCGTCGGGCTCGGCGCCGGCTGGATCGGCCGGGCCTTCAGCTCGGACGAGGCGGTGCTCGCGATCCTGCCGGGCGCCCTCCTGCTGCTCGCCGCCGCTCAGCCCCTGGCCGGCTACGTCTTCGTGCTGGACGGGGTGCTCATCGGCGCCGGCGACGCCCGCTATCTCGCGCTGGCCGGGCTCGCGCCCCTCGGCGCGCTGCTGCCCTGCCTGCTGGCCCTGCGTCTGTGGGGGCCGGAGGGCGGGTCGGGCTTGGTGTGGCTGTGGGCGGCCTTCGCCTTCGGCTTCATGGGGGTGCGCGCGGCCACCCTGTGGCTCCGGGCGCGCGGCGAGGCCTGGCTGGTCACCGGGGCGACCCGTTCACCGCCGGGAAGCTGAGCCCCCGCCCGATCAGCCCGACGAAAAGCTGAGAATACCCGTGAAGCGTTTGCATCGTCGAACACTCGGGGTTAGCCTCGCTCAAAGACGGCTGTCGATAACGAATGGAGACGGCTGTCGATGACGAAGGTTCAGCCTGTCAATGAGGAAGATGCAGGGGGGGTCATGGCGGATCTGGAGATCCCGGAGGGCGAGCTGACCGCGCTCGCCCGGCAGCTGGACGGCCTGGCCGACACGACCGACGGTCTGGAGGCATCGCGGCGGCGCTCGCGACGGCTGCGGCCGCCATGCCGGGCGGCAGATGCGCCGGCACCGCGGCTCGGGCCGGGGACGCGGTGGAGCTGCGCCTGAGCCAGTTCTCCGGCCGGGTGCGCGCCTCCAGCGCCGATATCGCCGATCTGGACGGGGAGTTCTCCTCCCTCGACGCCTACTACGAGCAGGAGTTCGGCAGCGTGCCCCCCGGCGGGCAGTACCCGGCCTGAAAGGAGACGCACGCCATGACCGAGAGGAGCACGCCGTGGTGACGTGGAGCGATGTGCGGCGGTGGGACCGCTACCCGGTCTTCGAGGCAATCTACGCGGCCCAGGACCGCCGACAGCGGGCCGAAGACCTTTCCACCGAGTTCTTCCGCGCCGGTCACTTCTTCCAGGCCGAAGGGGCGAGCGCCGACGCGATCCGCGCCTTCATCAGCGAGCAGAGCCGCACCTGCGATCGCCTGGTGGACCAGTACGCCGAACTGATGATGGCCAGCGCCCAGGCGGGCGACAGCGTGGCGCACGTGCAGGGCCGGGTCGAGGAGTGCCTGGAGTTCGCGGAGATCGAGCGGCTGCTCATCGCCGAGGACGGCACCGTCAGCATCAGCCCCGAACGGCAGGCCGAGTGCATGAATCCCGAGATCTTGGATTCGGAACGGCAAAAGCTGCAAACCGTCGCAGGGCAGGCGCGCGAGACGCTGCACGAGATGATCGCCGATCTGCTGCTGTACGCGGACGAGGTCGACGCCGTCTACAGCGATCGGCTTGCCGTCGTCGCCGCCGGCGGCCCCTACAGCGGCGAAGGGCGCGGTTCCGCCTCCCAGGGACTGCCGGATCTGCCCGACCCCTCGTGGTCCGAGGCCGAGGTCGCCGCCTGGTGGGCGAGCAACAGCCCGGAGGACCGGCAGCTGCTCATCGAGCAGCATCCCGACGTCATCGGCAACACGAACGGCATCGACGCCACCTCCCGGGACCAGGCCAATCAAAACTACGCCGAGCAGCTCGCCCGCGAGGCCGCTGCGGAGCTCGAGCGGCTGGAGGAGCAGGACCCGAAACACCAGGATCCGGAATCCAATGCCCGGCGCAAGGAGCTGACCTCCCTGCTGGCCGATCTGCAGCAGATCCAGACCAGCCTGGCGGAAACCGAGGACGCCCAGCTGCTCGTGCTCGAGCTGAACGACGGCAAGACCCGGGCCGCCATTTCCAGCGGCAACGTCGACACGGCGGCCTACGTCGCCGTCTATGCCCCCGGGCTTGGGTCGACCGTGCAGGACAGTCTGGATACGCACACTCGGCGAGCCGCTGCCCTTCGGCGCGCAGCCCAAAGCGAACACGGAGCTGGCCCCGACGAAGTCGCGATCGTCACCTGGCTCGGTTACGACCCGCCGCCCTCCGGCGGAATCGGCGTCACCACCGCCGCCTCGCCCGGTCAGGCCTTCGAGGGCGGCCAGCTGATGCGCGACTTCATGGAGGGCATCCACGCCTCCCGCCAGGGCTCGGCTGCGGGTGACCCCTATCTGAGCGCCCTCGGCCACTCCTACGGTTCGACGACGATGGGATTCATGGCCGATCAGGTGAACCCCGGCGTGGTCGACGACCTGGTGTTCCTCGGCTCGCCCGGTGCCGGGGTCGATCACGCCTACGAGCTGAATATCGACGGCACCCCCTACGTCTCGGCCTTCCCGAGCGGCGATGCCCTCACCGGAGCGGGGTCGGCCGCGAATCTCGAATACGGAACAGACCCTGCCACCACGGAAGGCTTCACCCACATTTCCAACGAGGGCCCGCCCCCGAGCGGTGACGGCATCAACGACCGACACAGCGACTACCTGGAGTCCAACCCCGACGACACCCCCACCCAGATTCAGATCGACATCAGCGACATCATCGTCGGCGGCATGGAAGACGAGGGCGAATGAAACCACACCGCTCCCTGACTATCCTGTCGCTCACCGCATTCCTGCTCCTATCGGGCTGTACGCCCTCGGTTGACGAGGAAGACTGGTTCGGTACCGCCGCGGGCGATGACACTCCGATCGAGGATCGTCAGTACATCGACGACTACGCCACCTATGTCGTACCCGCCATCCTCGAATTCCTCGACGAACTCAGCAACGCGGGAGTCGGTGAGTGGAACGATGGTGAAAAACCACCCTGGTTTAGCACGCTTATGTGTCATCACCCCGATGATCGAACACCAGAACCTTACGGCACCTCCCTCAACACGATACAAGGGGCACCCATCCCCCCGGAAACAGCTGCAGACGTGGGGGACGGAATATTCCCCCAGCTCGGGTTCGCCCCCGCAGCGATCTCTCAGGGCCCGAACCTCGTCTACGTGAGTTGGCTCGACTGGTACAACGGCGGCTACATCAGAGCCAGCTTCGGCCACAACCGCACCTACGTCGAAGCCGACTCCGAATGCCGCTACGCCCGGGACATCGAGGCGACCCGACAACACATCCAAGAACTCGCCCCGCGACCGAGCAACTCGCCGACCCCGCCGGGTAGCCCCTCCCCCACACCAGGCCAAACTCGAGCCCGACCGCGCACGACGCACCGCCCATGATCCGAAACCCACGTCGCCCCGCACTGATCACTCTGCCGCTGGCTGCAATCCTGCTCCTATCGGGCTGTACGCCCTCGGTTGACGAGGAGGACTGGTTCGGCACCGCCGCAGGCGACGACACCCCGATCGAGGATCGCCAGTACATCGACGACTACGCCACCGACATCGTGCCCGCCATCCTCGACTTCCTCGACGAACTCAGCACCGCCGGAGCCGGCGAGTGGAATAATGGAGAAGAGCCACCTTGGTTTAGCACACTCATGTGCTACCACCCAGACGATCGGCAACCAGAACCTTACGGCACCTCCCTCAATGGCATGAAAGGCGCACCCATCCCCCCGGAAGCGGTCGCAGAAGTGGGGGACGGAATATTCCCCCAGCTCGGGTTTGCCCCCGCAGAGACATCTGAGGTTTCGAACCTTATCTATGTGGTCTGGCTCGACTGGTACAACGGCGGCTACATCAGAGCCAGCTTCGGCCACAACCGCACCTACGTCGAAGCCGACTCCGAATGCCGCTACGCCCGGGACATCGAGGCGACCCGGCAACACATCCAGGAACTCGCGCCGCGACCGAACGACTCGCCGACCCCGCCGGGCACCCCCTCACCCACGCCCGGGTCCACCCGCTCCCGGTGGGCGCGGGAACACGCACACGGCGGCGGGCGGGCCGGTCACCGCCATCGTCTACCCTCGTCCGGGTGAGACTCGTCATCGCCCGCTGCAGCGTCGACTACGCCGGCCGCCTGGACGCCCACCTGCCGGAGGCCGTGCGCGTGCTCATGCACAAGGCGGACGGCTCGCTGCTCGTCCACTCGGACGGCGGCAGCTACAAACCGCTCAACTGGATGAGCCCGCCGTGCTCGCTCCAGGTCGAGGAGCCCGACGAAGACGAGCGGGCCGCGGGCGTCCAGGAGGTCTGGACCGTCTCCCAGCGCAAGACCGGGGACCGGCTGGTCGTGCGCGTCTTCGAGATCGTGCACGAGACGCAGCACGATCTGGGCGTGGACCCGGGGTTGAGCAAGGACGGCGTGGAGGCCCACCTGCAGAAGCTGCTCGCCGAGCAGATCGAGCTGCTCGGCGAGGGCCACACCCTCGTGCGCCGCGAGCACGCCACCGCGATCGGCCCGGTGGACATCCTCGCCCGCGACCCGCAGGGACGCGCGGTGGCCGTCGAGATCAAGCGCCGCGGCGAGATCGACGGCGTCGAACAGCTCAGCCGCTACCTGGAGCTCATGAACCGGGACCCGCTGCTGGCCCCCGTGCAGGGCGTCTTCGCGGCGCAGGAGATCAAGCCCCAGGCCCGCACCCTCGCCGAGGACCGCGGCATCCGCTGCGTCGTGCTCGACTACGACGAGATGCGCGGCATCGACTCCGGCCACACCCGGCTGTTCTGATGCGCACGCCCCGCTGCACGGCGATCCTGTGGGACCTGGACGGCACGATCGCCGACTCCGCGCCGTCGATCATGCACTGCATGGCCAGGACCCTGGAGGCCTTCGGCCTGCCCGTCCCGGACGAGCGCCAGCTGCGCGACTACATCGGGCCGCCCATCCTGGACACCTTCCGCGCGCAGGGCTTCGACGACGCGACCGAGCTGAACGAGGCCCTGGCCATGTACCGGCAGATCGCCGCCGAGTATGCCGACGCGGGCACCCGCATCTACCCGGGGGTGGGCGAACTGGTCCATGCCGCCCGGGCCGCCGGGCTGCCGCAGTCGACGGCCACCAGCAAGATCGAGTCCAGCGCCCGGCGCATCCTGGACCGCGCCGGCCTCACCTCGAGCCTGGACTTCGTCACCGGCGCGAACGAGGACGAGACCCGTTCCGCCAAGCAGGAGGTGGTCGCCGAGGCGCTGCACCGCCTGCGCGGGATCGGCGCCGATCTGTCCCGGGTCGTGATGATCGGCGACCGGCACTACGACGTCGCCGGGGCCCGCGCGAACGGGGTGCCCGCCTACTACGTGCACTGGGGCTACGGTGGCCCCGGCGAGGAGGAGGGCGCTGCGGGCACGGCGCAGACCCCGCGGCGGCTGGCACAGCTGCTCGGCCTGGACTGAGCGTTCCCGCCCGAGGTGCGAGTGCCCGGCGGCCCGGCGCTCACACGGCGGGCCGGGTTCGCGCGCCTATGATGTGCGCATGAGAGCTGTGGGCGCGTTCACGATCGAAGGCTGGGACCCGAACGGCCGCGAGGTCTCGATCGAGACCGGCACGCCCGTGGCCGGGGCCTACATCACCCGCAGCTTCACGGGCGGCCAGATCGAGGGCGCCAGCCAGGTGCTCTTCGTCGGCGCCTTCTCCGAGTCCCGCGGCTCCGGCAGCTACGTCGCGATCGACGCCTTCGAGGGGACGATCCTGGGCCGCAGCGGCAGCTGCTGCTTCTGGCACACGAGCACCATGACCCGCGGCCGCGCGGGCGACGGCCTGCTGCGGATCGTGCCGGACTCCGGCACCGGCGAGCTGGTGGGCATCTCCGGCACCGGCGAGATCCACGCGGAGGGCGGCGAGCACACGCTCGTGCTGGACGTCGAGTTCGCCCTGCCCGGCCAGGAGTTCGACGGCGAGGTCCTGGCCGAGGCGGCCGGCGAGGTGGAGGGCCCGGGGGCGCCTTGACCGGCCGCTAGACGACCGCGAGGTCCTCGGCGCCGAGCTGCACGCCCGCTGGCAGCACGGCGAAGACCACCGGCTCCGCCCGGCCGCCCGTACCGTCGGCGTCGAACAGGAGCCTGTCGCCGCTCTGCACGACCCGCGTAGCCGGCGTCTCGGCGCCGGCCTGCGCGAACCACTGACCGCGCAGCTCGCCGAACACGACGCGGCTCAGCACGACCGTGTCCTCGCCGGCGGCGAAGTCGCTCAGGGCGTCGGCGCTGCCGTCCAGCACCGCGTCCAGCACGAAGCGGTCCCGGCCCGCACCGCCCAGCAGCACGTCCGAGCCCTCGCCGCCGTGCAGGGAGTCGTCGCCCGCGCCGCCGTCGAGGCGGTTGGCCCCCGGGTTGCCGAAGAGCACGTTCGCCAGGCCGTTGCCCGAGGCCGCCAGCTCTCCGGCGCCGAGCATGCGCAGGTTCTCGACCCCGGCGGGGATCCCCGCGTCCACGCTCGCGTAGACGGTGTCCACGCCGGGGGTGTCGGCGGCCGTGTCCTGCGGAGCGTCGAAGACGAACAAGTCCTCGCCGGCCGTGCCCGCCTGAGCCGCGACCCCGTGGTGCAGCACCCCCAGGCCGCCGTCGGCGTAGGAGACGGAGGCGGCCCCGACCCCCGCCAGCGAACCGGCGTGCTCGCGCAGCTGCGTCGCATAGCCCTGCCCGGCGATCTGGTTGCCCGCGAGGGTGAGGCCGGTCACGTCGCCGACGATCCGGCGGCCGCCGTCGCGGCCGGCCGAGACGTCCGCGCCGACGTAGAAGAGCGGGGCGTGCTCGTTGTCCGCGAACAGGACGTTGTCCCGCACGGTCACCTCGCGCAGCGGGCCCCAGCCGCCGTTGAAGCCGACCCGGCTGCCGTCGACGGGGCTCTCGACCGTACCGCCGGACATGTAGGCGCAGGTGTTGCGGCCCTCCGCTTCGCCGGAGGCCGCCGAGGCGCCGTCCCACACGGACTCGACGCCCACGAGCGCCTTGCCCGCGAAACCGGAGACGACGTTGCCGCTGAAGACGGTGCCGTGCGAGTCGGTGGCCGCGTACAGCACCCAGTTCGGCGTCGCGCCCCGCTCGGCGGCCACCACGTTGCCCGTGAAAACGTTGCCGTCGCTGCCCTGGTAGGCCTGCAGGAGCCCCTGCCCGGCGGCATGAGCGGTGACGACGACGTTGTCGCGCACCGTGTTGCCGTCCGAGTTGTAGGCGATGTGCACGCCCGAGGACCTGCTGTCGCCGAAGTAGTTGCCCTCGACCGTGTTGCGGCTGGAGTTGTTCTGCATCGACAGGGCGCGCATGTTGTCGATCGAGAGGTTGCCGCTGATCACGCTGTCGCTCACCCCGGACAGCCCGATCCCGTAGTAGCCGCCGCGGACGACGTTGCCCGCGATGGTCAGGCCGCTGTTCTCGTGCAGCACCGGGCTCACGTCCCCCTCCTGGGTGTAGCGGTCCCAGATGGGGCTGCGGTTGCCGGGCGGACGGAAGCGCGGGTCCTGCTCCCGCAGCGCCGTGGTGACCGAGATCGAGTAGACGCTGCCCTTGGTCTCCGGGGAGCCGGGGAGGTTCTCGAGGCGGTTGCCGACGATCCGGACCTCGCGCACGGGCCCGCTGGCCGCGGCCACCTCGATGCCGCGGAAGGTCAGCCCGGTCATCGTGATCCGGCTGAAGGTCACGTCGCTGATCGCGTCGGCCACGATGCCGCGGGTGTACGGCGAACGGGACATGTCGAGCGTCACATCCGTGACGACCATGCCGCTCGCGCGCGTCGCCAGGGCGATCGCGATCACCGAACGGTCTTCGCTCCCGCCGGGGATCGCGACGTCGACGGCCGCGCCCGCGCCGTCGAAGAAGGCCAGTCCGTCCGGAAGCGTGAGCTGGCCGCTGAGCGTGTAGGACTGGGCGGGGCTCAGGCGCACGCCGACGCCCTTGCGCGCGGCCAGCTCGATCGCCTCCCGCAGGGCGCGGGTGCTGTCGCCGGAGACGTCGTAGGCGAGCAGCTCCACCGCCTCGCCGAAGACGGCGCCGTACTCGTGCTCGCCGATCCGGATCGTCAGATCGGGGGCCGGGGCCGCGGGGTCCTGCGTCTCGGCGGGGGCGGGCGAGGGCGTCGCGGTCTCGACGGGAGCCGGGTCGGCAGTGGCCTCGGGGCCCGTCTCTGGGGCGGGGCTCTCCGGCGCGGGCGCCGCGGTCTCGGGCGCGGCGGCTTCGGAGACTCCGGATTCGGGGGCTCCGGCCGGGGGGTGCTGCTCTTCGGCCGGCTGCTCGGGCGCCTGCTCCGCCTCGGGCTCGAGGACGACCGGCTGCTCCTCGGCGGCCGGCTCCTCGACGGTCTGCTCTCCGCCGTTCTGCTCCCCGGTCGCGGCGGGCGCCTCGGCGCCGCTCGTGTCCAGCCGCTCGAAGTGGACGTGGGAGCTGCCGTCGCTCACGACCACGTGCTCCAGCTGCGTGTTGGAAGCGATCGCCTGCTGCACATCGGGCAGCACGAGCACCCGGCCTTCGTCCCGGAGCGCATCGAGGCCGTTCGCCGCCAGGAACTGCTCCAGCTCCTGCCGTTCGGGCAGGCCCTGGCCGCCGGGCGTGGAGCTCGAGGGGTCCGCGGGAGCGCCTGACTCGGAGGCCCCGGAACCGCCGGGCGCAGGCGCGCCGGAGGCGGCCGTCGGCCGCGGCGAGCCGGGGGCGGGAGTTCCCGCGGCGGGGCTCCCGGCGGGGGCGCCGGGCACCGCGGCGCCGGGCGCGGCG
>JAUNLB010000193.1 GCA_030532485.1 Pseudoclavibacter sp. | reverse complement strand
TCGGCGGCCAGGACGACCCCCTCGGTCTCGGGCCTGGGCACGAAGACGCCCGGGCCGACCTCGAGCTCGTGCTCCAGGAAGTGGGCGCGGCCGGTGATGTGCTGGAGCGGCTCCCGCCTGGCCCGGCGACCGGCGGCGGCCAGCAGCCGCCGGCCCTCGGCCGCGCCCACGGACCGCCCCAGCAGGCAGTCCAGTTGCACGTCCCCCCGCCCGCAGCCGCGCAACCCGGCCAGCAGCGCGTCCGCCTCCGCGGCGGGGTCCGCGAAGCCCGCCGCGGCGAGCATCGAGCGCGCCCGGGCTCGGATCTCGGCCAATCGCGTGGTCACCGCCCCAGTCTCCCACCCTCCCCGGCCCTCGCGGCCCGGCCGGTCCGAGCCGGAAGGAGGACGTTTTCGACCCGGGAGGAAACACAGGGCCGGGAATGCAGACCCGTCCGCTAGCGTTCGGAGCCAAGTGCGGCCCCGCGGCCGCCCGACAGGACGCCACGAGCGAGGAGCCCCGGCTCCGGAAAGGCAGCACCGTGACCGGAAAGGTCTACCGCGACATCACCGAGACCGTGGGCGGAACGCCCCTCGTCCGCCTCGGACGCATCAACCCGGGCGGAGCCGAGGTGCTCGCCAAGCTGGAGTACTTCTCCCCCGGCTCCTCGGTCAAGGACCGGCTGGGTCTGGGCATCGTGCGCGCCGCCGAGCGTTCCGGGCAGCTGCAACCGGGCGGCACGATCGTGGAGGGCACCTCGGGGAACACGGGGATCGCGCTCGCCCTGATCGGCGCGGCGCGAGGCTACCGCGTGGTGCTCGCCATGCCGGAGACGATGTCGCTGGAACGACGGCAGCTGCTGGCCGCCTTCGGCGCCGAGCTGGTGCTCACCCCCGGCCCGGAGGGCATGCGCGGCGCCGTCGCCAAGGCGGAGGAGATCGCCGCCTCCACGCCCGGCGCGGTGCTGGCCAGGCAGTTCGAGAACGAGGCGAACGCCCAGATCCACCGCGAGACGACCGCGGAGGAGATCTGGGCGGACACGGACGGCCGGGTGGACGTGTTCGTGGCGGGCGTCGGCACGGGCGGCACGATCACCGGCGTCGGCCAGGTGCTCAAGGAGCGCAGGCCCGAGACGCGGGTGGTCGCGGTGGAGCCGGCCGACTCCCCCCTGCTGACCGAGGGCACGGCGGGTCCGCACAAGATCCAGGGGCTCGGGGCGAACTTCGTGCCGAAGGTGCTGGATCGCGACGTCGTGGACGAGGTGGTCGACGTGAGCCTGGACGACGCGCTGCGAGTGGCACGCGAGCTGAGCCTGACGGAGGGGATCTTCGCCGGCATCTCGGCGGGTGCCAATGTGCACGCTGCGCTGGAGCTGGCGGCCCGGCCGGAGAACGAGGGCAAGACCATCGTGGTGGTCGTCCCGGACACCGGCGAGCGCTACCTGTCCACGGTGCTCTTCGACCACCTGCGCGACTGATCGTGTCCGCTCGGAAGGCGCGCGCCGCACGGCGCGACGAGTTCTGGCGGCGGATGCGCGAGGACGTCGCGGCGGTCCGCCGGGGCGATCCCGCCGCCCGCGGCAGGCTGTCGATCGTCCTGAACTACTCGGGGCTGCACGCGGTGTGGCTGCACCGCGCCGCACACGCGCTGTGGCGCCGCCCGGGCGGCACGCTGCCGGCCCGCATGCTCTCCCAGTTCGCCCGCTTCCTGACGGGCGTCGAGATCCACCCGGGCGCCCGCATCGGCAGGCGGCTGTTCATCGACCACGGCATGGGAGTGGTCATCGGCGAGACCGCCGAGGTGGGCGACGACGTGGTGCTCTACCACGGCGTGACGCTGGGCGGCACCTCCACCGCCAAGGTCAAGCGGCACCCGACGATCGGCGACCGGGTCATGATCGGAGCCGGGGCCAAGGTCCTCGGGCCCATCCGGGTCGGCGCCGACAGCCGGATCGGAGCGAACGCGGTGGTCGTGCGGGACGCGCCGGCCGGATCGGTGCTCACCGGGGTGCCCGCGCGCGCCCGGCCGCAGACGCCGGCCGAAGCGGCCCTCGTCGGCTACTACGAGATCTGAGGCCCGGGGCTCGACCCGGACCCGGACCCCGCGTCCGTCAGGTCTCAGCGTTCCGGCTCCAGAGCGATGGTCAGTCCCGAGCGGGCCCGGACCACCCCGCCGGCCAGCTCGTTGGGCACCTCGCAGCGCACCCGGAAGATCACCGCGTGGCCGGAGCCGCCGAAGCCGCGCACCCACAGGGACTCCACGAGGCCGGGGTGCGTGAACTCCACCCGGGCGACGAGCATCTCCATCCGCCCGCCCGTGAACTCCTGCTCCTGCACGACGGGCTCCCCCGCCTGCCGGACGAACTTGGTCTCGGCCACCACGGCGTCCAGGACCGCTCGGCTGACGGCGCGGTCGTCCCCGCCGACGGTCGTGGAGCGGGTCATGTGGGTGATCGCGCACACGCCCCCGTCCTCCGAGTAGATCCGGCCGCCGCCCTGCGGGGCGTGCTCGGCCGGGCTCCAGCCCGCCAGCTGAAACGAGATCTCGGGCGGCGAGGACAGGCGGACGCGGTCCCCGAGCGGGAGGAGCACCGCCTCGGGCGTCGCGGGCGGCACGGGCGGGGGCGAGGAGGCCGGCGGCCGCGGCGGCGTCGATACGGACGGAGCCGGACTGCCGTCCTGTCCCGCGGGGGTGCCCTGCGGGACGGAGCTCTGGAGCGCCTCCGGCTGCTCCTGCTCCAGCCCGCCCGAGGCGGCACCGAACGCGAAGGCCGTCGCAGCGACCACGGACAGCACCGCCAGGCCCGAGGCCACGAGCAGGACGACCGCCCAGCCGGGCATGCGCGCAGGCGGCGGTTGCACCCCGAAGCCGTCGGGCCCGTGCCCCGCGGTCCATCGCCCGCCCGTCCCCGGATAGTCCACCGCACCGCTCCTTCGCTCGTGGCCCCGATCGAACTCGTGATCCCGATCTCTCGGGCCCGTTCGCCGGACCCGAGTGCATGCTGCCACGCCCGCGGGCCGGTCCGGCACCTTCCCCGGTCGGATCGGCATCGTTCGCAGGGAGGCTTACATCGTCTTCTTTCGATGCAGTCCACCTGACACGCCACCCAGGAGCGGCTCCGGAAGCGACGCCGCCGCCGAGTTCCGGGGTCTCCGGACGAGAACTGACACCGCAGCGCTCGATGACATCGAGTACATGAGAAATGAGGAGAGACAGTCGCGTTGCCGGCGCTTGTCGTAGGTGTCAGGTAGAATTTGCCGGGACCATCCCTATGCGTTTTTCCTCCCCAACTCAGGGGCCACCCCGGCGGCCTTTCCAGAGTCCGCGTTGCCCGTCGTTTCGGGCGAGTCTGCACGCCGGGCACTCAGGAAACACCCAGCAGAAAACCTTCTCGCAGGCTTGTCGTGTCGTACCGTTCAGGATATGCTGGTGGTGTCCTTTCGGGGGTGTCGGGGAAGCATAGGCTCCCGGAGGGGTGGGAAGACGAGAGCTGGTCGGGCGATGTGTCTGTTCGGTGGTTCTCGGAGTGATGTGTTTCACGTGTGTT
>JAUNLB010000017.1:16927-28968 GCA_030532485.1 Pseudoclavibacter sp. | reverse complement strand
CCGTCCTCTCCTTCCGGGGCCTGGACAACGCCGGCTACTACCGGCTGGACGAGCGGGGCGGCCACCTCGACACGAGCGGCACCGGCAACGCCCTGGACGCCTCCCGGCCGGTCGTCCAGCGGCTCGTGCTCGACTCGCTCGCCCACTGGGTGGGCGAGTACGGGGTGGACGGGTTCCGCTTCGACCTGGCCGCAAGCCTCGGCCGGGACGCGGACGGCGGCTTCCGGAGCGACCACCCGCTGCTGACGGCGATCGCCGCCGACGAGCGGCTGGCGGGCGCGAAGCTCATCGCCGAGCCCTGGGACGTCGGCCCCGGCGGCTGGCGCACCGGCGAGTTCCCGGCCGGCTGGTCGGAGTGGAACGACACCTTCCGGGACCGGGTCCGCTCCTTCTGGGTGGAGGACGTCGGCCGGGCCAGGCGCACGGGCGTCCACCCCGCCGGCGTCGGCCCCTTCACGACCGCCGTGGCCGGCTCCTCGGACCGGTTCAGCGACGACCGCGGACCGCTCGCGAGCGTCAACTACGTCACCGCGCACGACGGCTTCACGCTGCACGACCTGGTCTCCTACAACGTCAAGCACAATCTGCTCAACGGCGAGCTCGACCGGGACGGGAGCAGCGACAACCGCTCCTACAACTTCGGCGCCGAGGGCCCCTGCGACGACGAGCGGATCCTGAGCGCCCGCCGACTGGCGATGCGCAATCTGCTCGGCTCGCTCCTGCTCGCCTCCGGCGTGCCCATGCTGACGGCCGGCGACGAGTACGCCCGCACGCAGCACGGCAACAACAACCCCTACAACCAGGACAACGAGACCAGCTGGTTCGACTGGGAGCCGGACGAGCGGCAGCGGGCGCTCGCGGAGCACGTCGCCAGGCTCCTGGAGATCCGCCGCAGCCACCCGGCGCTGCGTCCGCTCGCCTACAACCACAACGGCGATCTGCTGCGCGGCGCGACCTCGCTGCGCTGGTTCGACGCGCTGGGCGGCGCCATGCAGGGGCACGCCTGGGACTCCCCGGCCACCCGCACCGTCCAGTACCTCGCCCGCGCCGGCGTGCCGCGGCCGGGCGGGCCCCGGACGCCCGGCGGGGTCCGGGCGGACGCCGCAGCGGCCGGGCCCGGCCCCGTGGAGGACGGTGCGGAGGTCGACGCGGTGCTCGTCGTCGTGCACGGCAGCGAGTTCCCGACGCTGCTGCGCCTGCCGGTCGTGGAGGGGATCGCCGGCTACGCGCTGCTCTGGGACTCCGCGGCGGAGACGGTCGGCCGGATCTGGGACGACCCCGCTGCCTGCGAACCGCCCGCGGGGGCGACGCTGCGGATGCCGGGGCCCTCCATGCGGCTCTACCGGGCGGTGCCGGAGACGCCCGCCGTCCGCGCCCCGGACTGAAAGCGGGCGCCGAACCGGGAAACGGCCCTCCTGCCGGACGCGCTTCCTTGGTAGCGTCGGAGCGTGGCGAAGACAGCAGATCCCGAGGAAGCGACGAACGGGCGGGCGGCCGGGGCCGCCCGGCGGGACGACGCGGGCTACCGGCCGCGGACCGGGCGCATCCCGATCCTGGACCTGCGTCCGCAGCTCCCGGACGACGCCTTCCCCGCCAAGAGCCGCGTCGGCGAGGTGGTGCCCTTCTCCTGCACGGCCTTCCGCGAGGGGCACGACCGGATCGGGGTCGATCTGGTGATCCGCTCGCCCGGGGGCGACCGTCGCCGCTTCCGCATGCACGAGGGCGCCCCCGGCACCGATCGCTGGCACGCCCTCGCCCAACTGCACGAGACCGGTCTGCACGAGTGGCACGTGGAGGCCTGGGGCGACGACGTGGCCAGCTGGCGACACGCGGCCGAGATCAAGATCCCCGCCCGGATCGACGTCGAGCTCGTGCTGGAGGAGGGCGCCCGGCTGCTGGATCGGGCCGCCCGGGATCCGATGCTGGCCGAGACGGACCGGACCCGGCTGCTGGACGCCGCGGCCCGGGCCCGCGACGCCGAGAACGGCCCGGACGAGCGCTTCGGAGCGCTCACGGCCCAGGATGTGGAGGGGATCCTGCTGGAGCACCCCGTGCGCTCCCTCGTGACCCGCTCCGAGACGCGGCGCATCCTCTGCGAGCGGCTGCGCGCCGGCTACGGCGCCTGGTACGAGCTGTTCCCCCGATCCGAGGGGGCCGTGCGCCATCCCGACGGCAGCTGGACGAGCGGCACCTTCCGCACGGCGGCCGAACGGCTGCCCGCGGTCGCGCGCATGGGCTTCGACGTGCTCTACCTGCCCCCCATCCACCCGATCGGGACGACCAACCGGAAGGGGCCGAACAACACCCTCGTGGCCGGCCCCCACGACCCCGGCTCGCCCTGGGCGATCGGCTCGGCCGACGGCGGCCACACCGAGATCCACCCCGATCTGGGCACCGTCGAGGACTTCCGTTTCTTCCTGGCCGAGGCCGAACGCCACGGCCTGGAGATCGCGCTCGACATCGCCCTGCAGGCGACCCCGGACCACCCCTGGGTGCGGGAGCACCCGGAGTGGTTCACGGTCCTCGCGGACGGCAGCATCGCCTACGCGGAGAACCCGCCGAAGAAGTACCAGGACATCTACCCGCTCAACTTCGACCGGGACCCGGAGGGGCTGTACCAGGAGATCCTGCGGGTGTTCCGGCACTGGATCTCGCTGGGCGTCACGATCTTCCGCGTCGACAATCCGCACACCAAGCCGCTGCACGTCTGGGAGCGGCTCATCCACGAGATCGGCGCCGAGCACCCGGAGACGGTCTTCCTGGCCGAGGCCTTCACCCGGCCGGCCATGATGCAGGCCCTCGGCAAGGTCGGCTTCCAGCAGTCCTACACCTACTTCACCTGGCGGAACACGAAGCGGGAGCTCGAGGAGTACCTGCACGAGATCTCCCACGACACGAGCGACTGGATGCGCCCGAACCTCTTCGTCAACACGCCCGACATCCTCACCTCCTATCTGCAGCTCGGCGGCCGGCCGGCCTACAAGGCCCGGGCGGTCGTGGCGGCCACCGCCTCGCCGCTGTGGGGCGTGTACGCCGGCTACGAGCTCATCGAGAACGTCGCCCGGCCCGGCTCCGAGGAGAACATCGACAACGAGAAGTACGAGTACAAGCAGCGCGACTGGGCGGGAGAGGAGGCCCGCGGACACTCCATCGCCCCCTTCATCGCGCAGCTCAACCGGATCCGCCGGGAGCACCCGGCGCTGCAGCAGCTGCGCAACTTCCAGGTGCAGTCCTGCGACTCGGAGGAGATCCTGGCGTTCTCCAAGCACCTGCCGGCCGAGTTCTCGCCGGACGGTCTAGCCGACACGATCATCGTGGTCGTGAACCTCGACCCCCACAGCGCGCGAGAGGCCACCGTTCGGCTGGACACCCGCAGCTTCGGCCTGGAGCCCGCCGAGCGCTTCGAGGTCGTGGAGCTGCTGAGCGGGCAGAGCTGGGACTGGGGGGCCGAGAACTACGTGCGCCTGGACCCGCACGGGCTGGGCGCGCACGTCCTGCACGTCCGGCCCCGGCAGGCCCCGACGGACGCGCCGAAGCAGGAGGCCTCGGCGTGAGCGGCCGGCGGACGGCGGACGCGGCGGCGCCCGTGCCGCCGGAGGAGCTGCTCGCGATCGCCGAGGGCCGGCATCCGGGGCCGCACGGCCTGCTCGGCCCGCACCCGCTGGGCGATGGGCGAACGATCGTGCGGGTGCGACGGCCGCTCGCCGACGCCGTCGCGATCGAGTGGGACGACGGGCGGCGCGTCGAGCTGGAGCACCTCGCCCACGGCGTGTGGGCCGCGGTCCACGAGCACGACGACGCCGGCTACCGCATCGCCGCCCGCTACGGCGAGCACCTCGACGTGCAGGAGGATCCCTACCGCTTCCCCCCGACGCTCGGCCCGGTCGATCTGCACCTGCTCGCCGAGGGCCGGCACGAGCGGCTGTGGACCGTGCTGGGCGCGCACCCGCGGGCGCTGGACGCGGGCGACGGGCGGCCGGTGACCGGCACCGCCTTCGCCGTGTGGGCGCCGCACGCGAGCGCCGTGCGCGTCATCGGCTCCTTCAACGGCTGGGACGGCAGCGGCTGCGCCATGCGCCGCCTGGACGGGCCGAGCGTGTGGGAGCTCTTCCTGCCCGGCGCCCAGCCGGGCGAGCACTACAAGTTCGAGATCCGGGGGGCCGACGGCCTCTGGCGTCAGAAGGCCGACCCCGTGGCGCGGCAGGCGGAGACGCCGCCGCGGACCGCCTCGGTGATCGCCGCCGCCGAGGCCTACGAGTGGGGCGACGGGGAGTGGATGGCCGAGCGGGCGCAGCGCGACCCGCACACCGGGCCCATGAGCGTCTACGAGCTGCACGCCATGTCCTGGCGGCCCGGGCTCGGCTATCGGGAGCTCGCCGACGAGCTCATCGCCCACCTGGACGGGACCGGCTTCACGCACGTGGAGTTCATGCCCCTGGCCGAGCACCCCTTCGGCGGCTCCTGGGGCTACCAGGTGACCGGCTACTACGCGCCGACCTCGAGGCTGGGCGGGCCGGACGATCTGCGGTACCTCGTGGACCGGTTGCACCGGGCCGGTTACGGGGTGATCCTGGACTGGGTGCCCGGGCACTTCCCCAAGGACGACTTCGGTCTGGCGCGCTTCGACGGCGAGCCCCTCTACGAGCATCCGGACCCGCGCCGGGGCGAGCAGCCGGACTGGGGCACCTACGTCTTCGACTTCGGCGATCCGGGGGTCCGCAACTTCCTCGTCGCCAATGCGCTCTACTGGCTGGAGGAGTTCCACGTGGACGGGCTGCGGGTGGACGCGGTGGCCTCCATGCTCTATCTGGACTATTCGCGGGACGAGTGGCTGCCCAACGTCCACGGCGGCCGCGAGCACCTGGAGGCGATCCAGTTCCTGCAGGAGGCCTGTGCCACCGCCTACCGGCTGCACCCCGGCATCGTCATGATCGCCGAGGAGTCCACCAGCTGGGAGGGCGTGACCCGGCCCACCGATCAGGGCGGCCTGGGGTTCGGGCTGAAATGGAACATGGGCTGGATGAACGACGGGCTGCGCTATTTCCAGCGCGATCCGATCCACCGCAGGTACCACCACGGCGATCTCACCTTCTCCTTCGTCTACGCCTGGAGCGAGCACTATCTGCTGCCCATCTCCCACGACGAGGTCGTGCACGGCAAGGGCTCGATGTTCTCGAAGATGCCCGGCGACCACTGGCAGAAGCTCGCGAATCTGCGCGCCTTCTACGCCTACCAGTGGGCCCACCCCGGCAAGCAGCTGCTGTTCATGGGGCAGGAGTTCGCCCAGCCGGCCGAGTGGAACGAGGCGCGCGGCCTGGACTGGTGGCTGCTGGACCAGCCCCCGCACCGGGGAGTCATGCGCCTGATCTCCCGGCTCAACGAGCTGTACCGGACGCATCCGGCGATGTGGCGGCTGGACGGGGACCCCGCGGGCATGCGCTGGATCGACGGCGGCGACGCGGACAACTCGGTGCTCGCCTTCCTGCGGCTCGACGCGGCCGGGGCGGCACCGGTCGCCGTGGTGTGCAACTTCTCCGACCGGGTGCTCTCCGGCTACCGCATCGGCGTGCCCTCGCCCGGCCGCTGGGACGAGATCCTGAACACGGACGCCGAGGAGTACGGCGGCTCCGGGGTCGGGAACCTCGGCGGCGCGGACGCGCTCGACGAGGGGGCCCACGGCTTCCCGCACCGCCTGGAGATCACGGTGCCGCCGCTCGCCTCCGTCTGGTTCACCCCGGCCGGCTGAGGGACTCCCGGAACGGGTTCTCTGCGCGTCCGCTTGGGAGTATATGCCCATACGGCGCATCGTCTCGACCCGAGCGAAGCATTTCCGCTCGCTCGCCGACGTCGATGTCCGGTTCGGCCCCTTCACGGTGCTCATCGGCCCGAACGGTTCCGGCAAGAGCAATCTCCTGGGCGTGCTCCGTTTCCTCGGCGACATCGCCAGAAAAGAACAGCTCGCCTTCAAACGCTTCTCCGGCCCCGGCCGCCGCATCACCGTCAGCGGCGACCAGTACACCCTCTCCACCCGAAGCGAGTCCCTCCAGGCCACGGAGCACACCGGCGCCTTCCGGTCCTCGAGGACGACCGCGCTGGCGACCCTGCCGAAGCTCGCTCCCGAGGAGGGCGGGCGGGGCATCGCCGAGGTCGCGGGGTTCCTGGAGGGGATCTTCGTCTTCGAGCCCGATGTGCGGGCGATCCGACGACCCGCGCTCCGAGACCTGGAGCAGAGCTCCGCGCTGCGGCCGGACGCGGCGAATCTGGGGCTCTTCCTGGACCGGTTGCGCCGCGAAGAACCCGATCGCCTCGAGCGGATCGAAGCGGACCTCGCCCGCTGCCTGCCGGGCGCACGCGGGCTCGAGTTCGCCGAGCTCGGCGGAAACCTCGAAGCGGTCGAGGTCCGTCTCCGGGAGCAGGGCCTGGAGCGGGCCATCCCGCTCGCGCACGCCTCCTGGGGGACGGTGCGCCTGCTCGCCCTGCTCGCCGTGCTCCACCGGCCCGGGCGGCACCGGCTCATCGCGATCGAGGAGCTCGACGCGGGCCTGCATCCCTACGCCCTCGATCCGCTCGTCGATCGCCTGCGCGAGGCGGCCGAGCACACCCAGCTGCTCATCGCCGCCCACTCCCCCACGCTCGTGAACCGCCTGCGTCCCGAGGAGATGCTCGTCTGCGACCGCCGCCCCGAGACCGGCGAATCCGTCATCCCCGCCCGGACCGCCGAGGAGGTGCGGCAGGCTCTCGAGCGCGCCCCCGACTCCGCCGCCGGCGAGCTGTGGTTCGCGGGCGTTTTGGGCGGAGTGCCGGCATGAGCCGGGAGGGCGAGCGGCGGCACGCCAAGGCCCGCGCTCCGAAACCGAGCGTCCTGATCTTCGGCGAGGGCGCGGAACAGGAGGACCGCGAACGAGGAGGTCCGGATGTTTGCGGTCCGAAGGGCCGCGGCGGCGGCGCTTCAGCGACCCTCCGCGCGGGCGATCCGGCGTTCCAGCCTCGCCCGCCTGCGGTGCAGTCGGGCGAAGGACACGAGGCCCGCGGCCGTGATCCGGCCGCACTCGGCCAGGCCCGGCAGGCCGCGTGCGGAAAGCTCCGCGTCCAGCTCCTCGGGCGAGCACTGGCCGCGGCGCGCCTCGATGAGCTCCTTCGCCCGACGCAGGCGGGGGCATTGTAGGGATGGGTGTCGATCGCCGCCCGCACCCGGGCGAGCTCCGCCCGCAGGCGCGGAAGCCGGGAGCGGAACATGCCGCCCATGCTCCCGCGCTCCCCTGCGTGCCCGCCGAACGCCGCCGCAGGCGGACCCTGCGGGCCTGAGGGGAGCCCGGGATCCGGCTCAGAACAGCAGGTTCGTGAGGCGGCGGCGGGCCGCGCCTACCCGGGGGTCCTCGTTGCCGACGATCAGGAAGAGCTCCAGCAGGCGCTCCCGCACCCGCGTGCGGCCCTCCGCGTCGAGCTTCGGGAACAGGGCGAGCAGGCGGTCGAAGGCGTCCTCCACGTGCCCGCCGGAGAGGTCCAGATCGGCCACCGCGAGCTGCGCGTCCGTATCCTGCGGCCGCTGCGCGGCCGCCGCCCGCACCTCGTCCAGGGTCCGCCCCTGCAAGCGCTGCAGCAGCCGCAGCTGCGCCCGCCCCGCCTGCGCCTCGGCGTCGCCCGGGTTCTCCGCGATCGCCCGCTCGAAGGCGGCGATGCCCGCCGCGTAGTCGCCCCGCTCGGCCGCCTCGAAGGCCTCCCGGTGCAGCGGCGGCAGCTCCGGCTCGGGAGCCTGCTGCGGCTCGCCGTCCTCGGCGCCCTCGATCTGCACGCGGCCGGCGAGCCCCTGCTCGGCCGCCACCTGCAGCAGCTCCGAGAGCAGGCCGCGCAGCTGCTCGAGCGGCGGATTGCCGCTGAACAGCTGGAGGGGCCGGCCGCCGAGCAGGGCCAGCACCTGCGGCTGCTGGCCGAGGGTGGGATGCGCGTCCAGGTCGATCCGCACGAGCACGAGACGCCCCTGCATCGAGCGGACGATCCGGGCCAGCTGCGGCGAGAGCTCCCTCGCCTCGCTCGACCAGCCCGCGTGCATCTCCACGAGCACCGGCAGGAACTGGGACAGCTGCACGAACTGCTGGAGGGTCTGCTCGTCGCCGTCCACGACCGCGTCCGGCAGGGTGGCGACGGGCGTCTGCCCGGAGGCTGCGGCCTCGGCCGCGTCGGCCATCGGGTCCTCGCCCCGCGGCGCGGGACCGGGTGCGCCGCCCGCGCTCTGCGCGCGCTCGGCGAGGCCCGAGAGGTCGACGGCTCCGTAGAGGCCGGGGGGCACGGCGGGGGGCTGTTCAGGCAAGAGAGACCTCACTGGCGTCGAGTTGGCGGCCGCTCACCATCTGCTGGGAGGAGCCGAGGAATCGGATCTGGCCGCCCGCCTCGGCGGACGGCACGTAGAAGAGGAGCTGATCGGAGTAGATGCGCTCGAAACCGTAGGGGGACGAGCCGGTGCCCGCGAGCAGGGCCGTCTTGCCGCTGGCCGAGAGCGTCGCGATGGACGAGGTGGCCGCGAGGGTCTCGACCTCCTCCATCGTGACCGCCACGATCGCCCCGCCGTCGAGCGTGGCGACGCCCAGCGGCGGCGCGTTCTGGGCCGCGCGGATCTGGAAGGTGATCTTGGAGGCGGCCTGATCGATCTCGCCGAGCTTGCCCTCCCGGTAGGCCGGGCCGATCTGCTCGCGCAGCGAGTCGTTCTCGGGGCTGAAGAGCGTGTTCGCGGCCGAGGCCTCCCCGTTCTCGACGAGGTCGCCGTAGGAGGGCACGATCTCCTCCGGCGGCAGCACGAGCTGCGAGGCGACCTCGCTCAGACCCTGCGAGCCGATCTCCACGGGGGCCGCCTGCGGCATCTGCACGTTCTGGAGCGGCACGAGCGAGGCGACCTTGTAGGCGTCCCGGGCGTTCTTCTGCAACAGCATGACCCCGTAGGAGGGGGCGTCGGGCTTGCCCGGCTCGACGACCGTGAAGACGGTGCGGGGCCATTCGAAGGTCGCCTGCGGCACCGTGTAGACGATCTGGCCGCTCGGGAAGCCGGGCGGCCCCGACTGGGCGGCGTCGGCCTTCTGCAGCCGGTAGTAGGCGTCCCGCTCGGCCCAGGCGCTCTGCGTGAAGCGGGCCTTGAGGCTCTCGGCGTCCTTGGCCGCGTCCGCCTTCTCGGCCACGGCGCGGGCGTCGCCGATGATCCGGCTGAGCTGCTCGACCGAGAGCGCGGGATAGGGCGCCCCCTCCGCGATGAGCGCCTCGTCGATCGAGGAGGTCGGCGTGGCCGTCGGGTTCTCGGCGGCCCCGCCCACCGCCTCCGGCCAGAAGTTCGCCGAGCAGCCGCTGAGCGCGAGCCCGCCGGCCAGCAGCAGCGGGACCAGGCGCAGGGTCCGGGCGATGCGGAAGGCGCGCTTGGGCGCATTGCTGCGGTCCCGGCCGCGCGGGCGCTTCCACTTGCTGCTCTCCTGGGCGGCGGCCTGACCCGCGCCCCGGCCACGGCCGCCGTCGCCGAGCCCGCCGCCGTGCCGGGGGCCCTCGTCGTCGCGGCCCCGGTGCTCGTCGTGCTCGTCCTGGTCGTGGCGTTCCTCGCCCGGCGCGGCCCCGCGGCCGTCCGGCTCGTCGAGGCCTCCGCCGAGCGGGTCGCGCTCGCCGAGCGGACCGTGTCCCTCCGCCTCCGGAAGGGCTCGTGCGGACCCCGATCCCTCCGGAGCGGAAACGTCCGCCGCGGGGTCGGAGAAGGCGGAACCCCGCGGGGGCACGAAGGGCGTGGGCTCCTCCGGCTCCGAGATCGGCTCCCCCGCGACCGCGAAGCTGGACCCGCTCGGGACCTGGAAGCTCGACGTCGCGGCGCCGTCCACGGGCGGGGGCAGCGGCGGCGCGCCGGGAGGCCCCGCGGCGGGGGCGTCCTCGAGCCGCTCGGGAGCGAAGGCCGCGGTCGGCGGGAAGCCCTCCGGCTCCTCGGAGGCGGGGGCCTCCGGAGCGCCGTCGTCGAGGGCCGGCGCCTCGAACCCCGACCCCTGGACGATGGGCTGCTCGTGTGCGAGCTGTCGCCCGCGCCCGCCGCTCGGCTCCGACGGCTCGCCGGCCCCGGGGAGCTCCGCACGCTCCGGAGCGCTCGGCGGGAAGGGGCCGTCCGCATCGAAGGCGGCGTCGCCCGCGCCCGCCGGCCCGCCCGTGCCGACGCCGATCGCCATCGCCTCGGTGGGCGGCGGCTCCGGCGCGACGCCGGATCCGGCGTCGCCGGGCGCGGCGACCGGCTCCTCCCAGTCCGTTCCGGCCTCCTCGGCCCCGGGCGGGGCGGGCGTCCGGACGAGTCCCGTCACGGGGTCCAGAGTGAAGGCCGAGGCGCTCTCCTCCGCGGCGAGCGGAGCCGGGCTGGGAGTCGTCCCGGTCACCGGTCGGGAGGCCTCGGCGTCCCCCGCGGGCGCGACGGGTGCGGCCCGACGGCGCGGCTTGCGGTCGCGCCGCATGCGCAGCAGCTGCCACAGCAGCAGCGCGAGCGCGAGCAGCAGGAAGAAGGCGCCGCCGATGAGCAGCGGTCCGGACCAGGGGGCCCGGCCGTCGAGCGGCCAGGTGATGGAGACGGTCTCCAGCGCGGCCGCCGCGCCGTCCCCGACGATCATGATGGCGAACCCCGGCGGCAGGCTCGGCTCGATCTTCATCCTGCCGTCCTCCGCGTACTCCTGGAACCACAGATCGCTCCCGGCCGGACTGGGGACCGTGGCCTCCTCGCCCGCCACCGCGGTGAAGACGAGGGCCCCCTCCTCGCCGAGCTCGGCCCGCTCGTGGCTCGCCGAGCCGATCCAGCCGGCGACGTCCCCCTGCCGACCGACGACCGCCGTGACGGGGCCTGCCGCGCTGATCTCCACGGTCTGGCTGCCGCTGCGGCTCGTGAGGGTCTCGGAGGGGATCACGACGACCGGCGCCCCCGAGACGCTCTGGCCGGCGACCGTGACGTGATCGTGCGCGCGGGCCTCCGAGATCTGCAGGAAGCCGACGAGGAACATGGTCAGGCTCGCCGCCATGGCGATGGCGGCCAGGATGAAGCGCACGGGTACTCCTCTTTCGAGCGATCGCGCGGCGGGGCCGCGCCGTCCTCGGACAAGGGTTGTTCTGAGCTGCGCCACCGGCGGGTGGCGATGCCGATGTGGTGACCCTTCAGCCTAGACCATGTGGTTTCTGGGACTTCTGGATGCGCATGTGACCCCCTGTGAAGACGAGCCCTCCTCGAGGGCCGCGACGCGCCGGGAGCCCCGGTTCCACAGCGAAGTAGACTGCACCCACCGGCGCCGCACAAGGGGCGTGCGAGCGCATCGCGACGGAGAAGAGGAAGGCACGTTGGAAGAGATCAACTTCAGCACGGCCATGCGGGGGTACAACCGAGAAGAGGTTGACGACGCGATCCGGAGCCTTCAGCGTCAGCTCGCCCAGCGCGGCACCCAGGACGACAGCTCGACCCGGGAGGTGCAGTCGCTGCGGGACCGCGTCGCCCAGCTGGAACGAGAGCTGTCCGAGAGCGACTCCCCCACATATTCAGGCCTCGGCACCCGATTGGCCGGCACGCTCGCGACCGCCGAGCAGCAGGCGCAGAAGCTCGTCGCGGACGCCCAGCGCGAAGCCGAGCGCGTCGAGGGCGAGGCCCACCGGAACGCCGCGCGGATCCACCAGGAGGCCAACGACTACGCCGAGCGGATCACGCGGGACGCGGACAACCGCGCCCAGCGCCAGCTCAAGGACACCCGCGCGGAGGCGGAGAGCCTGCTGGAGAACGCGAAGCAGGAGTCCGAACTGACCCGGCGCAACCAGGAGCGCGAGATCGAGACCGTCAAGGAGCAGGTCACCAGCGAGCTGCGGGAGCTGCGCCACAGCACGGATCTGGAGATCAACCAGATGCGCGCCGCGGCGGAGGCCGAGATCGCCAAGCTGCGCCAGCAGGCCGAGCGGGACGCGGCGGCCGCGCAGGAGACCCTCGCCCAGGGCCGGCGCGACATGGAGGCCGCGCGGCTGCAGCACGAGCGCGAGCACGCCGAGGCCCGCGCGAAGCTGGAGGCCGA
>JAUNLB010000017.1:2860-16917 GCA_030532485.1 Pseudoclavibacter sp. | reverse complement strand
TGCAGCAGGGGCGCGCCGCGCTGGAGCACGAGCGCGCCGTCACCCGCCAGCAGAAGAACGCCGAGCTGGACGCCCTGCGCGAGTCCACCATGCGCGAGCTCACCGCGGCCCGCACGGACCTGGACGTCGAGCTCACCCAGCGCCGCAACGAGTTCGAGCAGCAGCTCGTCGCCGCCGGCCGCAAGGCCGAGGCGGCGGCCAAGAAGCTCATCGACGACGCGACCGAGCAGCTGGCGGACCTCAACCAGCGCTCGGAGCTCGTGCGCCGCGAGGCGGGCAAGCTCATGGCCGATGCCCGCCGCCGGTCCCAGGAGACCATCGAGGCGGCGGAGCGCCAGGCCGCCGACCTGCTCGACAACGCCAACCGGCAGGCCCGCGAGCGCTCCTCCGAGGTCGAGCAGCGCACCCGCTCGCTCATGGAGGGCGCCCAGGCCAAGCTCGACGCGATCCAGGCCGAGCGCGAGCAGGTCGCCAGCTACCTGGAGAACCTGCGGGCGGCCTTCGCCCGCACCGAGCTGGGCGGGCTGCTGGCCGCAGGCCCCCGCCTGGACAGCGCCGAGGCCCTCATCGCCGCGCCCGAGGCCGAGGAGGACTCCCAGCCTCGCAAGGCTCCGGCCAAGAAGCAGCGCTAGCGGGCGGGGCGGACGGCCGCTCGGCCCGTCCGCCCCCTCCGCCTCTGCGCACACCGGGCGCTAGACTGCACTGCGGCCGTGGCCCCGCGCGGCCGCGAACAGCAGGACGGAGGCCCCGGCAAGGCTCCGCCCCGGAGGACACAGTGCGCTTCGAGAACCCATTCGCCATCGGCTTCACGGCGACGCTCGGCGTGTTGACCGCGCTCACCCTGGGCGGCATGATCGGCTCGCTCGGCACGATCATCACCTACGTGGGCGTCGCGCTCTTCCTGGCCCTCGGCTTCGAACCGATCATCGGCTGGCTGGAGCGCCACGGCTGGCCGCGCTGGCTGGCGATGACCTCCTCCCTCGCCCTCGTCTTCGGCGTGCTCGGCCTCATCGTCTGGGCCATCGTCCCCTCCATCGCGGCGCAGACGACGCAGCTCACCGAGCGCTACAACGCGATCGTGCAGGGCGTGCTGGACCTCAACCTCGTCGAGTGGCTCAACGCGACCTTCCCCGAGCTGAACCTGGACGACGCGCTCAACGACGGCATCGCCTGGCTGCGGGACAACGTCGGCACGATCGGCGGCGGCGTGCTGCAGTTCGGCGCCGGGGTTCTCAGCGGCCTGACCGGCACGCTCATCGTCTTCATCCTGACCCTCTACTTCGTGGCCTCCATGAACGCCATGAAACGGGGCTTCTACCAGCTCGCCCCCGCCTCCAAGCGGGCCCGCTTCAGCGAGCTGACCGAGAAGATCACCCGGGGCGTCGGCAAGTACGTCATCGGCCAGATCTCCCTGGCGCTCGTCAACGGCATCCTGAGCTTCGTGTTCCTCACCATCGTGGGCGCCGCGATGCCCGCGGTGTGCGCCGTCATCGCCTTCCTCGGTTCCCTCATCCCCCTGGTGGGGACGCTGTCCGGCTCGGTGATCATCGTGCTCGCCCAGCTCGTCCTGCTGGAGCCGGGCGGGAGCACCTGGTGGGTCGTCGCCGTCTACTACGCCGTGTACATGCAGATCGAGGCCTATGTACTCAGCCCGCGCATCATGAGCCAGGCGGTGTCCGTGCCCGGTCCGATCGTCGTGATCGCCGCGCTCACCGGCGGCACGCTGCTGGGCCTGCTCGGCGCGCTCATCGCGATCCCCGTCGCGGCGGCCGTGCTCACGATCATCAACGAGGTCGTGATCCCCAAGCAGAACGAGCGCTAGGCGGGCCGCGCCTCCTCCGACCGGGCCGGCGGCCAGCTCTCCGGCAGGGGCAGCGCGGCCGGGTTGGCGAGGCCGACGATCTCGCTCAGCACGCGGCGCACCATCGGCTCGCCCACCCACAGGTGCCGGCCGCCCTCGACCGCGACGATGCGGATGTTCGGCACGGCCGCGCAGCGCTCCCGCGCGGCGTCGGGGACGAGGAAGTCGTCGTGCTCGGGGACGAGCATGACCGCGGGCCGCGTCTCGGCGGCCCAGGCGTCCAGCTCCGCCTGCGTGGTGCGGCGGATGGGCGGGGAGAGCATGATGAAGCCCCGCAGCTCCGGATAGTCCCGCCCGTACTTGAGCACCAGCTCGGTGCCGAAGGACCAGCCCACGAGCCAGGGGGCGGGCAGGCCCCGCTCCGCCACGAAACGCATGGCGGCCGCCACGTCCCCCGCCTCCGCGACGCCGTCGCCGAAGGCCCCCTCGCTCGTGCCGCGCGGCGAGGAGGTGCCGCGGGTGTTGAATCGCAGCACCGCCAGATCCGCCATGGCCGGCAGACGCAGCGCCGCCTTGCGGTAGACGTGCGAGTCCATGAAGCCGCCGTGGGTGGGCAGGGGGTGGAGCGTCACGAGGGTCGCGACGGGCTCCCGCTCGGCCGGCAGGGCGAGCTCGCCGACCAGGGTGAGCCCGTCGGGGGTGGTCAATTCGACGTCCTCGCGCCTCGCGGGCAGCTCGGTGTTCGAACGGACGGTTTCGCTCACGCGCTCCTCCAACATGCCGTGTGCCAGTGGCGCCGCTCCACCAGTGCGTGGTCGTCGCCGAAGAGATGGTCCGCCCGCCAGGCCACGATATGGGCGACCCCGGGCTCGATGCTCCGCCCGCAGCCGGGGCAGAGGTAGCGCTTCCTGGCGCGCTCGGGCGAGACGGGCTGCACGGTCCACTCCGCGCCCCGGCGCTGCTCGGTGCGCCGCCAGCCCGACCGCAGACGCTCCAGAGACGGCTCCTCGGCCCGCTCGCGCCGTCGTCCCGGACGGCGGGGGCGGTTCGAGCGGGGCATGCCCGCCATTCTCTCATCCCCGCACGGCGGCGAGGGCCGGGCCCGGACGCGCTCGGCCCCCTGCGGCCGGAGATGCGAGGCGGCAGGGGGCCGGGGTCGAAGGCCGCCGGTCAGTACCAGCCGACGGACTCGGAGTGGCCCCAGGCGCCGCAGGGCGTGCCGTAGCGCCCCGCGATGTAGCCGAGCCCCCAGTTGATCTGCACGTGCGGGTCGGACTCCCAGCCCGGACCCATCTTGCTGCCGGGCAGGGCCTGCGGGATCCCGTGGGCGCCGGAGGAGGCGTTGTGGGCGTTCGGGTTCCAGTTCGACTCGCGCTCCCACAGCTGGATGAGGCAGGACATCTGGTCCGAGCCCCAGCCGTAGTTCGCGGCGGCCTGCTGGGCCGCGTACTCCTGCAGCTCGCCGACCGGGTAGTGGGTCGCGCCGCCGGAGGGGGCGGAGCCCGAGGAGGAGGAAGACGTGGAGGCCTCGGCGGAGCCCGAGTCGGAGGACTGGGAGGGGGCCGAGTCCTGCTGCGAGGGGGTCTGACTGGGCGTCGGCTCGGGGGTGGTGATCGTGACGACCACGGTCTCCTCTTCGCGTCCGCTCGGCGCAGCGGCCTCGGCCTCGACCCCGGTGTCCTCGCCGGTCACGAGCACCGCGGAGTAGCCCTGGGCCTGGGCCTGGGCGATCGAGTCCAGGCTCGGCGACTGGGGCGCGGCCGGCCGGGCGGGTTGGGAGAGCGTCACGCTCGCGAGGGCGGCCGAGACGACGGCGGCGCTCGCCACGGCGGGCAGGACGATACGAGTCCGGCTGCGTCGACGGAGGGCCGCGGGCTTGGCGGCCCTGGTCGAGCCCATGCGCGCCGCTTCGGTGTTGGCCGTGTCGGTCATATCGATGGAACCTGTTTCGCTCGTCTGGATCGGAACGGCAACCACCATAACGGAATGGTTACGGAACAGCAACGTCGGGGCAACGTCGGCTCAGTACCAATTGGTGTAACCGTTCCAGACGGTGCAGGGGGAACCGTAGGCCGCCTTGATGTAGCCGAGGCCCCACTCGACCTGGGTGAGGGGGTTCGTCCGCCAGTCCGGGCCCGCCTCGGCCAGCTTCTCGGCCGGCCAGGCCTGCGGGATGCCGTAGGCGCCGGACTCCGGGTTCACCGCGAAGGTGTTCCAATTGGACTCCTTCTCCCACAGCTTGTCCAGGCAGGACATGTGCTCCGGGCCCCAGCCGTAGCGCTCCCGGGCCATCTGCGCCGTCAGCTCCTTGATCCGGGCCGTGTCGCGCGCGTCCAGGGTCTGCACCGAGAGCTCGTCGCGGCCGTCCGCGGGCGCCGGACCCGAGACGAGCTGGCTCGTGTAGCCCTGGGCCTGCTGCTGGGCGATGGCGTCCAGGCCCCCGGCGTCGGCGGCCTGCGCCTCGCCCGGGGCCAGGGCCGTCGCGAAGCACAGGGCGGACAGGCAGCCGCTGGCCGCCGCGCCCGCCAGGATGCGCCGCGAGGCGCGGCGGCGGCGTCGCTCGGCGCGGGCGCGCCTGGTCTCGCTCATGCTCTCGTTCCTCTCGCGGCCGGCGATCGCCGAGCCGCAGAAATGGTAACGGAAAGATCACGAAGCGGCAATGCGCCCGGCAGGACCCGGGCCCCGACGGGTCCGGGCGCGACGGGACGGGGCGGCCAGCGCTCGTCAGTCCCCGCGTGCCTCCAGCGCCGGGTCCGGGCGCGACGAGACGGGGCTCAGCGGATCGCGAGCATGACGTCGACGACCGCATCGATGAGCAGGTCGACCTGCGCCTCCCGGTATCCGTTGCGGCGCGGCGTGAAGGCGACGCCGCGCACCTCTCGCAGCGAGAGGGGCGCGCCGCCGCGCAGGAACTCCTCCAGCTGGCTCGCGAAGGCGTCCACCTCGCGCACGTCGTAGCCGCGCTGGAAGAGCGTGACCCGGTCGAAGCGCTCCCCGTCCCCGCGCCGGAGGCGCTTGAGCACGGCCCGCGCCGTCGCCTTGGTCCGCTTGAGGTACTCGTCCCGGCCGATCCGGTCGATCATGTCCTCCCGCTCGCGGACCGCGACCGCGTCCTCCAGGCGTTCCAGCGCCGCGTCCACGTGCGGCGCCGAGTACCCGCCCTTGCGCATCGTGAAGGCCGTGTGACGGATGCTCGCGGTCGTCAGCCGCTTGCCCTGACTGCCGTTGGTGAAGTTGTCGTAGCGCTGGCGCGCGACGCGCAGCGCACGATCGACCTCGTCGCGGTCGTAGCCGAGCTGGCCGCGGGGGGCTTTGGGGAACGAGCTGCCACTCATGGGCTACATTGTGCCGCACCCCGGGCGGCTCGGCCGACGGACAGCCCGGCCGACCGGATCGCGCCGCCCCGCACCGCTCACCCGACCGAGACCCCGGCCGACAGCCCGGCCGACCAGAAGTACAGGGCGAAGGCCATCGCCCCCGAGGGCAGGATGCTGTCCACCCGGTCGAAGAAGCCGCCGTGCCCGGGCAGCCAGTCGGACATGTCCTTGATGCCCAGGTCGCGCTTGATCATCGACTCGGTCAGATCCCCCGCCGTCGCGGTCAGCACGAGCAGGGGGCCGGCGACGAAGGCGAACCACCAGGGCTGGTGGAACAGCCAGAGCGACACCGGCACGGCGACCACGACCGCCGTCAGCAGCGCCCCGCCCAGGCCCTCCCAGGTCTTGCCCGGGCTGATGCGCGGCGCGAGCTTGTGCCGGCCGAAGTTCAGGCCGAACACGTAGGCGCCGGTGTCGATGCACACGGTGATCAGCAGGAAGCCGATCGCCCACCACTCGCCGCGCTCCTGGGCGACGAGCATGACCGTGAACGAGCCCAGGAAGGTCACGTAGATCTGCACGAAGGAGGCGGCAGCCAGATCCCGCCGCACCTCCCGGCCGCGCGCCCGCGGCCGGGAGAGGAGCGCCTCGGCCACCCGCCAGGCGCTGACCACCAGCACGCCCGCGATGAGCGCCGTCCACTGCGCGCCGGGCCCCAGAAAATAGGCCGCCGGCAGCACGAGCAGCACGACCGCCAGCGAGGGCGCCCTGGGCACCTGACGGCCGGCCTGCCGCATGGCGGTGGACAGCTCCACCACCAGGAAGCCCGCGAAGCCGAGCCCGACCAGGAGGAAGAGCTGCTTGACGAACACGAGGCTCGCCAGCACGACCGCGCCGAGCAGCACCCCGACCGCGATGGCGCCGAACAGGTTGCGGCCCGAGCGCCGGTTCACGGCCTCGTTGCGCTCCCGGATGCGCTCCTGCCCCTCGGCCGCCCGGCGCCGGATGGCCAGGCGCGCCTCCTTCGCACGGGCCTCCAGGCGGGCGGAGCGCCGACCGGGCCGGCCCTTCGGCCCGGCCGGCGGATTCGGGCGGCCCTCGTCCATTCAGACCTCGAGCAGCTCGGCTTCCTTGTGCTTGAGCGCCTCGTCCACGCGGGCGACGTGCTGCTTGGTGATGTTCTCGAGCTCCTTCTCGGCCCGGCCGACCTCGTCCTCGCCGACCTCGTCCCTGAGCGCGTCCAGCTCCCCCTTGGCGTGGCGCCGGACGTTCCGGATGGCGACGCGGGCCTCCTCGGCCTTGGCGTGCACGAGCTTGACGTACTCGCGGCGGCGCTCCTCGGTCAGCTCCGGCATGACGACGCGCACGATGTTGCCGTCGTTGGAGGGGGTCACCCCCAGGTGCTGGGCGGCGACGATGGTCTTCTCGATCTCCTTCAGCGCGCTCTTGTCGTAGGGGGTGATCACGAGCACCCGCGCCTCGGGGACCTGGAGCGAGGCGAGCTGCCCGAGCGGGGTGGGGGTGCCGTAGTAGTCGACGGGAAGCTTCTGGAAGAGGGCCGGGTTCGCCCGGCCGGTGCGCACCGTGCCGAAGTCGTCCCTGGCGTGCTCGACCGCCTTGTCCATCTTTTCCCTGGTGTCTTCGAGGACTTCCTTGATCACGGTGTTCCTTTCGCGGACGGGTCGCGGTCAATCCTAGGCGAGGAGGGCGTGCCCGGGCCCGCACGGCCGAGGCGCGCGGGGCGCGTCGCTCAGTCGCCCCCGCGCGCTCCGGCCTCGTGGGAGACGAGCGTGCCGATGTCCTCCCCCAGCAGGGCCTTGGCGATGTTGCCCTCCGGGCTCATGCCGAAGACGCGCATGTCCATGCCGTTGTCCATGAGCAGGCTGAAGGCGGTCGAGTCCACGACCTTGAGCCCGCTTCGCAGCGCCTGCTGGTAGGTGACGTGGTGCAGCAGGCTCGCGTCCGCGTCCGTGCGCGGATCCGCCGTGTACACCCCGTCCACGCCGTTCTTGGCCACGAGCACCATCTGCGCGCCGATCTCCAGGGCCCGCTGGGCGGCGACGGTGTCGGTGGAGAAGTAGGGCAGCCCGGCGCCCGCGCCGAAGACGACGACGCGCCCCTTCTCCATGTGCCGCTCGGCGCGCAGGGGGATGTAGGGCTCGGCGACCTGGCGCATCTCGATCGCGGACTGCACGCGGGCGGGGGCGCCGGCCTGCTCGAGGAAGTCCTGCAGGGCGAGCGCGTTCATGACGGTCCCGAGCATGCCCATGTAGTCGGCCCGCGCCCGGTCCATGCCGCGGTCCGCCAGCTGCGCGCCGCGGAAGAAGTTGCCGCCGCCGACCACGACCGAGATCTGCACCTGCCGGTTCGCCTCGGCGATCTGTCGGGAGATGCTGCTGAGCACGTCCGGGTCGACCCCCATCCGACCGCCCCCGAAGGCCTCCCCGGAGAGTTTCAGCAGCACGCGGCGGCGACGGGCGGGCTCGGTCATGGGGTCTCCTCTCGGCCGGAACTGGAACCAGGGTAACGGGACGGCCGCGTCCCGCCCCGGCCGGCTTCCCGCCGGGTCGGGACGCGGCCGGGGCGCGCGAGCCTTCGGGCTCAGTCCCTCTCCCGCTCCGCGCCGGGCGCGTCGCCTTCGCCGTCCACGCCGTCCATCGCGAGGATCTCGGCCTCGACCTCTCCGCCGTACCCCTCCTTCTGGGGATCGCCGTGCAGCCCGCCGGTGATCGCGTACTCCTCCTCGGGCGAGAGGATGAGCCGGTGCCGACCCCACAGCGCGAAGCCGAGCAGCATGACCCCGTACACCGCCACGATCGCCACGATCGCCGGCTGGAAGTCCGTGTTCAGCAGGAAGCCCAGGAAGATGAGCGCGGAGATCACCGCCGCCGCGATCGCGCCCGGCAGGCCCCAGGGGCTCCGGTAGGGCCGATTCGCCCGCGGGAACTTGCGGCGCAGGATGACGAAGGAGAGCATCTGCATGAGGTAGGCGAGCACGGCGCCCCACACCGCGATGTTGAGCACCACGGCGCCGGCGACCGAGTCCTCGCCGCCCAGCGCGTTCACCACGTTGAGCGCGGCGAAGCCGATGACGGCGCCCGCGATGAGCGCGACCCAGGGGGTCTGGCGGGAGCCGGTGTAAGAGAGGAACTTGGGGTAGTAGCCGGCCCGCGACAGCGAGTACATGTTGCGCCCGTAGGCGAACATGATGCCCTGCAGGGAGGCGAGCAGGCCCACCAGGGCGAAGAGCGCGAGCACGGCGGCCAGCCCGTCGCCCAGGATCACCCGGAAGCCGTCCAGCAGCGGCTCGCCGGACTCGGCCGTGGCCGAGGCGCCCAGCAGCGCCGTGTTGAGCAGGAGCACGAGCAGACCGGTCACGATGAGCGTGCCGCGGGCCCACAGGCCCGCCCGGGGGATGTCGCGCACCGGGTCGTGGGCCTCCTCGGCGGCCAGGGGCAGCTCCTCGATGCCGAGGAAGAACCACATGGCGAAGGGCAGCGCGAACAGGATCGGCAGCGCGCCGTGGGGCAGGAAGGCCGTCTGACCGGGGTCGGGGGCGATGTCGAAGAGGGAGGAGAAGTCCAGCCTGCCCGAGAAGACGGCCAGGCCGGAGAAGACGAGCAGGATGCCGATGGAGACGATCGAGACGACGATCGCGAAGGCGAAGGAGATGTTCGCCCCGGCCGCGTTGAGCGCGACGAAGGCGAGGTACAGCAGCAGCCACCAGATCCAGGCGGGCATCGTGAAGCCCAGCAGCTCGGTGGTGATCGAGTCGGCGTAGGAGGCGGAGAAGTAGACGATCACGGCGGTCGTCGCCACGTATTCGATGGTCTCCGCCAGGCCCGTCACGAAACCGCCCCACGGCCCCATGGAGGCCCGGGCGAAGGAGTAGGCGCCGCCCGTGTGCGGCATGGCCGCGGCCATCTCCCCGATCGAGAAGATGAGGCCGTAGTACATGACCACGAGCACGGCGAAGGCGACGACCATGCCGCCCCAGCCGGCCGCGCCCACCCCGAAGTTCCAGCCGGAGAAGTCGCCCGAGACGACCGCCGCCACCCCCAGGCCCCACAGGCCCCACACCCCGGCCGTGCGTTTGAGCTGCCGTCGCTCGAAGTAGCCGCTCTCGGCGGTCGTGTACTTGACCCCCGAGACCCTCAGCGTGTCCTTGACCATGTCGTCCTCCGATCCGAGCGGGAGCGCTCCCCCGGTCTCGCGGATCGCGGCGCGATCGTCGCGCACTCGTCGTCGGGGGCGCATCGTGGGAGATGACGCTAGCGCTCTAATGATCGCTTGTCCAGACCATTGGCGGGTCACGGCTCCCGCTGCACCGCACGGGTGCGCACCCGTCCAGCCGCGTCGATCCGAGGAGCGGGCGAGCCGCACCCCTTTTACTCCTGGGAGGACCCCTCCGATCGAGGAGGGCCCGCATTCGCAGGCGCCCCCTCGCGCTCTCGGGGAATCTCTGCCATGATCGTTCCCACGGCGCGACAATGGTCGTTGCGACCGACCTTTTCGGATCGACGGTCAGGAGGCAGGCATGACCGAGACGACGGGCAACGAGACGACGGGCAACCTCAGCGTGGAGGAACTGCGCGAGCTCGCCGGACGCGGCGAGGTGGACACCGTCATCGTCGGGTTCACCGACATGCAGGGGCGCTTCATGGGCAAGCGCGTCTCGGCCAGACTGTTCCTGGAGGACACCGCCGAGCACGGCTCCGAGTGCTGCAACTACCTGCTCGCGGTCGACGCGGACATGAACACCCTCGACGGCTACGCGCACGCCGGCTGGGACCGCGGCTACGGCGACATGGTCATGCGCCCCGACCTCGACACCCTGCGCCGGGCGCCGTGGCTGGACCGGACCGCGATCGTCACGGCCGATCTGGAGTGGCACGACGGCTCCCCCGTCCTCGCCTCGCCCCGGCAGATCCTGCGCCGCCAGCTGGAGCGGCTGGCCGAACGCGGGCTGACCGCCTACGTGGGCACCGAGCTGGAGTTCATCGTCTTCGACGAGGACTACCGCAGCGCCTGGCGCAAGGGCTACCGGGGGCTGCACACCGCCAGCGACTACAACATCGACTACGCCGTGCTCGGCTCCACCCGCATGGAGCCGCTGCTGGGCGCCATCCGCCGGGCCATGGACGGGGCGGGCATGTACTGCGAGGGCGCCAAGGGCGAGTGCAACCTCGGCCAGCAGGAGATCGCCTTCCGCTACGCGAACGCCCTGAAGACCTGCGACAACCACACGGTCTACAAGAACGGGGCCAAGGAGATCGCCGACGCGCACGGCAAGTCGATCACCTTCATGGCCAAGTTCGACGAGCGCGAGGGCAGCAGCTGCCACATCCACATCAGCCTGCGCGACCGGGACGGCGGGGCGGTGTTCGCCGACCCGGCGGATCCGGAGGGCATGTCGGACGTCTTCCGGTCCTTCCTGGCCGGGCAGCTGGCCGCGATGCAGGAGCTGACCCTCCTGTTCGCGCCCAACATCAACTCCTACAAGCGCTTCGCGGCCGGCAGCTTCGCGCCCACCGCCGTCGCCTGGGGCAAGGACAACCGCAGCTGCGCCCTGCGGGTGGTCGGCCACGGCCACGGCCTGCGCGTCGAGCACCGCGTGCCCGGCGGAGACGTCAACCAGTACCTCGCGGTCGCGGCGCTCGTGGCCGCCGGCATCGACGGCATGGAGCGGGGCCTGGAACTCGGGCCGGCCACGCCCGGCAACGCCTACACGGGCGATCTGCCCAGGGTGCCGCAGACCCTGCGCGAGGCCGCTGAGCTGTTCGAGGGCTCCGAGCTGGCCAGGGAGGCCTTCGGCGACGAGGTGGTGGAGCACTACCTCAACAACGCCCGCCTGGAGATCGCGGCCTTCGAGGCGGCCGTCACGGACTGGGAGCGGGTGCGTGGCTTCGAGCGCTTCTGAGCCGGCGCCCGTCGTCGGGGTCACGAGCTACCTGGAGCAGGCGCGGACCGGCGTGTGGGACGTGCGGGCGAGCTTCCTGCCGCAGGGCTACCTGGACGCCCTCGCCGCCGGCGGCGCGGTCCCGCTCGTGCTCGCCCCGCAGGAGGGGGCGGCGGCCGTGGACGGCATGCTGGACCGTCTGGACGGACTCGTGCTCGCCGGCGGCGCCGACGTCGACCCCCGCCGCTACGGGGCGCGGCCCCATCCGGCCACCGGCGCGCCCCGCGAGGACCGGGACGCCTTCGAGATCGCGCTCGTCCACGGTGCGCTGGAGCGCGGCATGCCGCTGCTCGGCATCTGCCGAGGCGCCCAGATCCTCAACGTCGCCCTCGGCGGCACCCTGCACCAGCACCTGCCGGACATCGTCGGCTCCGCCCGGTACCAGCCGGGCCCGGCCGTCTTCGGATCCGAGACGGTGGAGGTGGAGGCCGGCAGCCGACTGGCCGGGGCGGTCGGCGCACGGCTCACGGTCCCCGTCTACCACCACCAGGCGATCGACCGGCTGGGCGAGGGGCTGACGGTCTGCGCCCGCAGCCGGGACGGGGTGGTGGAAGCCGTCGAGCTGCCCGGCGGGGCGTTCGTGCTGGCCGTGCAGTGGCACCCCGAGGAGGACGCCTCCGACCGCCGCCTGTTCGCCGCCTTCGCCGAGGCGGCGCGCGCCTGGCGGGCGGCCTCGTCCCTCTCGGGTGGTTCACGAAATCCCGAGGAAGGCGGCCCGCGCCCGGCGGGCAGCCTCCGTCCGTCCGCTTCCGAATCGGAGTCCGCACCATGAGCACCTCGTACACCGTCGTCGACCCGAGCACCGCCCAGGCCGTGCGCACGGTCGAGCACCTGGACCTCGCCGGCGTCGACGCGGCGATCGAGCGCGCCGTCGCGGCCCAGGCTGCCTGGGCGCGCCTGGCGCCGGCCGATCGGGGCCGGCTGCTGCGCCGCTTCGCGGCCGAGGTGGACGCGCACCTGGAGGAGCTGGCGCAGCTGGAGGTCGTCAACGCGGGCCATCCGATCGGCCAGGCCCGCTGGGAGGCGGGCAACGTCCGGGACGTGCTGGACTACTACGCGGCCGCCCCCGAACGGCTCAGCGGCCGGCAGATCCCCGTCGCCGGGGGCCTGGACGTGACCGTGCACGAGCCGATCGGCGTGGTCGGCGTCATCACCCCCTGGAACTTCCCCATGCCGATCGCCGGCTGGGGCTTCGCGCCGGCCCTGGCGGCCGGCAACGCGGTCGTCCTGAAGCCGGCCGAGTGGACGCCGCTGAGCTCCATGCGCCTCGGCGAGCTGGCCCTGTCCGCCGGGCTGCCGGAGGGGCTGCTGCAGATCCTGCCCGGACGCGGCGGGGTGGTGGGCGAGCGGTTCGTCAGCCACCCGGCGGTGCGCAAGATCGTGTTCACCGGCTCCACCGAGGTGGGCAAGCGCATCATGGCCGGCTGCGCCGAGCGCATCAAGCGCGTCACCCTGGAGCTGGGCGGCAAGAGCGCCAACATCGTCTTCGCCGACGCCGATCTGGAGGCCGCGGCCGCCGCCGCCCCCGGCGGCGTCTTCGACAACGCCGGGCAGGACTGCTGCGCGCGCAGCCGCATCCTCGTCGAACGCAGCGTCTACGACCGCTTCCTGGAACTGCTGGAGCCGGCGGTCGCCGCCTGGCGGGTGGGCGACCCGCGCGAGGAGTCCACCCAGATGGGTCCGCTGGTCAGCGAGCGGCACCTGGAGTCGGTGCGCGGCTACGTGCCGGACGATCGGCACCTCGCCTTCCGCGGCACCGCGCCCGAGGGGCCCGGCTTCTGGTTCCCCCCGACCGTGCTGACCCCGCCGGCCGACGACCGCACGGTGCGCGAGGAGATCTTCGGCCCGGTCGTCGCGGTGCTGCCCTTCGAGGACGAGGCCGATGCGCTGCGCATCGCCAACGACAGCGAGTACGGGCTGTCCGGCTCGATCTGGACGCGGGACCTCGCCCGGGCGATCCGCGTGAGCCGCGGCCTCGACTCGGGGAACCTGAGCGTCAACTCGCACGCCTCGGTGCGCTACGCGACCCCCTTCGGCGGCTTCAAGCAGTCCGGCCTCGGCCGCGAGCTGGGACCGGACGCGCCGGAGAGCTTCACCGAGACGAAGAACGTCTTCTTCGCCGCCGAATGAGCGGCGCCGGAGCCCGCGCCCCGCATCCGGCGGGGTGCAGAAAATCAGGAACGACAGAGGAGGCACCGCCCCATGCCCATCACCCCGATCGATCTGAGCCGCCGGCTGGCGGACCGCGTGGCCGTCGTCACCGGCGGCGCGAACGGCATCGGCCTGGCCGCCGCCCGCCGCATGGCCTCCGAGGGCGCGCGCATCGTGATCGGCGACATGGACGCCGAGGCCGGCGAGCGGGCCGCCGCCGAGCTGGACGGGCTGTTCGTGCCGGTCGACGTGACCGAGCCCGAGCAGGTCGACCGGCTCTTCGACACCGCCGCCGAGCGTTTCGGCTCGGTCGACATCGCCTTCAACAACGCCGGCATCATGCCCCCCGACGACGACTCGATCGAGACGACCGAGCTGCCGGCCTGGCAGAAGGTGCAGGACGTGAATCTGAAGTCCGTCTACCTGTGCTGCCGGGCCGCGCTGCGCCACATGACGGCGCAGCGGCGCGGTTCGATCGTCAACACGGCCTCCTTCGTCGCCGTCATGGGTTCGGCCACCTCGCAGATCTCCTACACCGCCTCCAAGGGCGGCGTGCTCGCCATGAGCCGGGAACTGGGGGTGCAGTTCGCTCGGCAGGGCATCCGGGTCAACGCGCTGTGCCCGGGCCCGGTGAACACGCCCCTGCTGCAGGCGCTGTTCGCCGAGGAGCCGGAGCGGGCCGAGCGGCGCCTCGTGCACGTGCCGCTGGGCCGCTTCGCGGAGCCCGAGGAGCTCGCGGCGGCCGTCGCGTTCCTGGCCAGCGACGACGCCTCGTTCATCACCGCCTCGACCTTCCTCGTCGACGGCGGGCTGTCCGGCGCCTACGTCA
>JAUNLB010000017.1:0-2850 GCA_030532485.1 Pseudoclavibacter sp. | reverse complement strand
GAGGCCTGAGCCGGAGCGGAGCCCTGAGCCGGAGCGCGGACGAAGCCCCGGCCCCCGTCCCGACTCGAGCAGCCCCTCGAAGCCTGCGGACCCGAGCGAAGCGTGCGGTTCTCCGACCCGGTTCGCTCGGACGGGCGCCTCCGGGGCGGGCGACGCGATCGCACGGTCATGTGATTCGATGGAGGGACGATGAACGACGGGGCGGCGGACGGACGGCGGGACGAGCACAGCGCGGCCGCCGGGCTGCTGCTGCGACCCGAGCGGCGCGCGAACGCCTTCGAGGAGACCGTGCGCCGGCTGCTCCAGTCGATCCGCCTGGGGCTCGTCCAGCCCGGCACGCGGCTGCCCCCGGAACGCGAGCTGGCCGGTATGACCGGGGTGGGTCGGGACACCGTCCGGGAGGCGATCGCGGCGCTGAGCGAGGCGGGCTACCTCGTCGCCCGCCGCGGCCGCTACGGGGGCACCTTCGTGGTCGACCGCCTGCCCGCCCCGCAACCCCTCGTGATCGGCGAGGACGGTCTGGAGCCGGGGCCGGAGGCGACGCCCGAGCACATCCGGGACGTGCTGCTCACGCGCCGGGTCGTGGAACTCGGCATCGTGCGGGCGGCGGCCGAGGCGGAACTGTCGGGCCAGGACCGCGACCGGTTGTGGCAGACCCACGAGGCCTGTGCGCGGGCCGCCCCGGACGACTACCGGCGGCTGGACGCGCGGCTGCACATCCTCTTCGCCGAGCTCACCGCCTCGCCCACCCTGCTCGAGCTCGCCGCCGACGCGCGCATGCGGGTGAACGGGCTTCTGGACCGCATCCCCGTGCTGGCGCCGAACCTGACCCACTCCACCGAACAGCACGAGGCGATCGTTCGGGCCATCCTCCTCGGCCGGCCGGACGAGGCGCAGGAGCGCATGAGCGAGCACCTGGAGGGCAGCGAGGCGCTGCTGCGCGGCTTCCTGGACTGACCGCCCGGGCCGGGACCGCGGGGAGGGGCCGGCCGCGACGGTGCGCGGCCGGCCCCTCCCGGGACGACGGCGGCTAAGCGCCCACGCGGAAGCGCGCGAAGCCCTGGACGGTGATGCCGGCGTCCTTCGCGACCTGCGCGATCGTGAGCTTGTTGTCCTTCGCGTAGTCCTGCTCGAGCAGCGCGATCTGCTTGAAGAACGCCTTCAGGCGCCCCTCGATGATCTTCGGCAGCGCCGCCTCGGGCTTGCCCTCGCCGCGGGAGATCTCCTCCACGATGCCGCGCTCGTGCTCGACCTCGGCGTCCGGCACGTCCTCCTTGGCCAGGTACGTCGGGTTCGCGAAGGCGATGTGCTGCGCGATCGACCGGGCCGTGGCCGCGTCCTCGCCCTGGTAGCCGACGATCACGCCGACCTGCGGGGGCAGGTCCTTGGAGGTGCGGTGCAGGTAGATCTCGAACTTCTCGCCCCGCACGAGGGCGACGCGACGCAGGACCATCTTCTCGCCGATGACCGCCGCGACGCCGTCGATGGCCTCCTGGACCGTCTCGTCGCCGAGCTTGGCGGCCAGGGCCTCCTCGGCCGTGGTCGCACGGGCCTCGGCGGCGGCCTCCAGCACGCGGTCGGCCAGCGAGATGAACTTCTCGCCCTTGGCCACGAAGTCGGTCTCGCAGGCCAGCTCGATCAGCGTGGCCGTCCCGTCCCCGTTGTCGCGGGCGGCGACCAGGCCCTCGCTCGTGGACCGGTCGGCGCGCTTCGCGTTGCCCTTCGCGCCCTTCAGGCGCAGGATCTCGGTGGCCTTCTCCAGGTCGCCGTCGGCCTCCTCGAGCGCCTTCTTGGTGTCGACCATGCCCGTGCCGAGCTGCTCGCGCAGGGTCTTGATGTCCTGCAGGGTGAAATTCGCCATAGGTGCTCCCTTGCTTGCTTCTGAGTCGTGTGGAAAGAGCCTGACCGCCGGTTACTCGGCGGCGGGCTGCTCGCTCGGCTGCGCCTCGGCCTCGGCGGCCTCGGGCCGCTCGGCCGACTCGGCCTGTCCCTGCTCGAGCAGCTCGCGCTCCCACTCGGCGAGCGGCTCGACCGCGGCCTCGTCCTCGCCCGAACCGGGCTTCTGGTGACGCTTGATGAGGCCCTCGGCCGCCGCGTCGGCGACGATGCGGGTCAACAGCGCGACCGAGCGGATCGCGTCGTCGTTGCCCGGGATCGGGTACTGCACGTCGTCCGGATCGCAGTTCGTGTCCAGGATCGCGACGACCGGGATGCCGAGCTTCTTGGCCTCGTCGATCGCCAGATGCTCCTTCTTGGTGTCCACGACCCACAGCGCCGAGGGCGTGCGGGACAGGTTGCGGATGCCGCCGAGGGACTTCTCGAGCTTGTCCCGCTCGCGGCGCTGGATGAGCAGCTCCTTCTTGGTGTAGCCCTTCGTGGTGTCCTCGAAGTCGACCATGTCGAGCTCCTTGAGGCGGTTGAGCCGCTTCTGCACCGTGCCGAAGTTGGTGAGCAGGCCGCCCAGCCAGCGCTGGTTGACGTAGGGCTGACCGACCCGCGTCGCCTGCTCGGCGATGGCCTCCTGGGCCTGCTTCTTGGTGCCGACGAACAGGATCGTGCCGCCGTGGGCGACGGTCTCCTTGACGAAGTCGTAGGCCTTGTCGATGTAGGCGAGCGACTTCTGCAGGTCGATGATGTAGATGCCCGAGCGCTCGGTGAAGATGAAGCGCTTCATCTTGGGGTTCCAGCGACGCGTCTGGTGTCCGAAGTGGACACCGGCGTCGAGCAGCTGGCGGACGGTGACGACGGCCATGGGCTCGTTGCTCCTCGTTCGGGCGCGCCGCGGCGCGCGGTTGCGGTTGACGCGGACCGCGGGTGCCGGTCCGCCCTGGTGCCCCGGCCCGCCTCCGC
>JAUNLB010000192.1 GCA_030532485.1 Pseudoclavibacter sp. | reverse complement strand
TCCGGCTCCTCGGGGTCCTCGTCGGAGCCGCCCGTGCCGGCCCCCGGGTCCGTGCCGGAGAATCCCCCGTTCGGCTCGCTGCCGCCCCCGGAGGGGTCTCCGCCCGGGGCGCCGCCGTCCCCGCCGACACCCGGTTCCTGCTGATCGCCCCCGCCGCCCGCGGGCACCGGGGGCAGGGGTGCGACCGGGGCCGGCTCCGGCTCCGTCGCCGTCGCCGTCGGGGTCCGGTCGGGAGCCGGGGAGGCGGGCGGGGTGCTCGTCACGGCGATCTCGTCGCCGACGATCTCCTCGCCGCGGCCCAGGGCGAGGAGCGTCGCGGCGCAGATCCCCGCCGCGGCGGCGAGGCCGAGCAGCCAGACGAGCGGTCTGTTCACGCTCTCCTCCTCTCCGCCGATCCGGAAGCGACCGTCCCCCGGACGCGTTGACCGGACTCGAGGGTATTCCGATTCCCGGGGTTATTCCTTGGCGGGCCCCGTGATGCGCCGGGACGCGAGTGCGAGCCACCACTGCACGGCGTCGTGCGTGACCCGGGGGTCCAGCCCGGTCACGGCGGCGATCTGATCGAGCCGGTACCGGACCGTGTTGCGGTGGACGCCCAGCTGCTGCGCGATCTGCGCGACGGCGCCGGAGTGCTGCAGATAGGCGTCCAGGGTGGCTACGAGCGCTGTGCCCTGCTCGGCGTCGAGGCGCTCGAGCGGCGCCAGCAGCTCGTCGGCCAGCTCGGCCACGGGCGCGTCGCGGCTGGCCAGGATGAGCGCCGAGATCGAGAGCTTGGAGGCGCGGCCGATGGACTGCTCCGCGGGCAGGGTCGCGAGCGCGTCGAGCGCCTCGAAGCAGCTCCAGCGCAGGGAGCGGGAGACGGGGTAGGCGTCGCCGATGCCCAGGCGCAGAGCGATGCCGGCGGAGCGGGCGAGCGCGACGATCCCCTCGGCGGCGGCCACGGGCTCCTGCTCGGCGGACAGCAGCACGACCAGGCGGTCGTCCACGATGCCGGAGGGGCATCGGGCCGGGTCGAGCGAGGCGGGCAGGGGCAGCGCCGCCAGCTGCGCCGCCCGGGAGCCCTGGGCCTCGGCCACGAGCATCCGGTAGCGGCCGCCGGGGGCGAGCCCGAGGGCCCCGAGCCGCAGCTCCGCCTCGTCGGCCGTGAGCCTGCCGTGGACCAGATCGGACAGGGAGAGCCCGGCGTGCTCCCTGGTCTCGCGCATGCGCCGCGCCTCCTGGTTGAGCTGCAGGGACACGAGCGAGCGGGCGTAGTGGAGCAGCGAGTCGCCCCGGCGCGGCCGGGAGGCGTGCAGGGTCGCCTGCGTGGAGGCGGAGACGGCGACCGGCAGCGCGTCCCAGCCCTCCACGTCCGGCGCCTCGTGCTCCAGGCCGCCGGCCACGAGCTCCCCGAAGCGGGTCACCGCGATGCGCGCCCCGGTGAGGGCCGCGAGCCGTTCGACGAGCCCGGGCAGGCCCGAACCGCCGAGCAGGGTCGCCACCAGCTGGTGGTGCTGGCGGTGCAGGGTCTCCAGCTGGGCGAACTGCTCGGAGGCCCTCGCGTCGGCGACGGCGCGCGTGATCTCGGCGAAGGCCGTCTCGGAGGGCACCTCGAAGACGGGCAGCCCGAACTCCTCGCCGGCCGCCACGACCCCCTCCGGCACCTCGGCGTGACCGAAGCCGGTGCCGAAACCGAGCCCGAGCGATCCCGCGTCCCGGATGGATCGGACGAAGGCGCGCAGGGTCTTCGCTCCGCGCAGCCGCAGCCCGGTGGTCAGCACGAGCTGGCCGCCGGTCAGGAACGGGGCCGGGTCGCGCAGCTCGGTCGCCATGACCCATTCGATCGGGGTGTGCAGGGCCTCCGTGCGGGGGGTCTTCAGACGCAGCCGCAGCTTCGGGCGGTTCAGCAGCTCGGCCAGTGTCGCAGGCATGCGGCTCAGCATAGAGGCGGGGCCGCGCACCGGTCCCGCGCCCGTGCCCGGCTCGGCGACGCGGGCGGGGAGCCGGGGCCTCGCGCGGCTTCCGCGGCTACCGCGCGCCGCGCGGGCGGGTCCGGAGCAGCCGGTACTGGCTCGCCCCCAGCAGGAGGGCCGAGACGAGGGCCAGCAGCACCAGGAGCGGGGCGAAGGGCAGGCCGGAGCCGGCCGAGACGGTGCCGAGCACCAGGAGCACGAGCAGCAGCGCCTCGACGCCGAACCGCGCGGGGCCGTCCGGGGGGACCGGGCCGGGCCCGAGCGGCCGGGCGCCCGCGCCCCGGGCGAAGCGGGAGGCGAGAACCCCGCCCAGCAGCAGGGCCGCCAGGATCGGGCCGGACAGCGGGGGCGCGACGCCGAGGGCGAAGCAGAGGCCCAGCACGAACTCCAGCGCCGGCAGCGTCGCGGCCAGCCAGGCGGCCGCGCCGCGCCGGGCCGGGAGCGGCAGCCGCTCGGACCAGGAGTGCAGCGGCCGCGGGTCGACGAGCCCGCGCAGGCCGATCCAGACGAAGCAGCCGCCCGCGAGCAGGCGCACGAACCACGCGACGAACTCCGGCACCTCGGGTCTCCTTTCTCGCAGCCGCGCGGTCCCCGGGTCCGCGCTGGCGCAGGAGCCTAGGCGGCGCGTCTCCGACGGGCATGACCGCACGGTGGGCGCCGGCTGGGAGAGGGGCAACATGAGCGCTCCGAATCCGAAGGGGGAGCGAGCGTGCACGCGGGGAGCATCCGCTGCGCTGCTCGCGACTCCGGGCCCCAGACAGCTCGCCGCAGTCGCGGCGCCGCCCGGTACAGGGCGCGGTGCTGCAGCAGTTGCGCCAGAGACGCACACAGGGGGTTTCCGATGTCCCTCCCCGTGCGCATGGTGGGCAGCATTCGAACAGTTCTTGGAGGTCGTATTCGCAGCACGTCGCCCTTCTTTCTTTGTTCAGTCAGGCTCTCGTGAGCACTCGATATCTTCCCGCGCTTATCATAATTACGGTGATGATTCCCAGGGTGAGGACGACCGGTGTGCCCGGATAGTCGTGCCCCGGTGATTGCATTGCGATGCAGAGGCAGATCATCAATCCTATGTTCCGGACGATGAGGGCTGGGCTGATAGCTCCGGGCCTGCCGCCGCATCCGCATTCCGGCCTGTTCCCTCGCAGGAGGGATGCGGTCAGTGCGGCGGTGAACAGTGCGAGCAGGAAGAGGAGGACGCCTCCGGAGGTCCGGGGGAGCAGGCCGGAGGCGAAGAATATCCCGGTCACGAACTCCAGGGGAGGGATCGCGGAGGAGGCGACGTTCGCGATTCCCGGTGCGACGAGCCGGTACCTCATGATCTGCGCCCAGAAGACGTGGGGGCTGTGAAGTTTCGCGGCGCCCGACCAGACGAAGTAGCCGCCGGTGAGGAATCGAAGTGCATCTATCAGTGTGTCCACGAGGCTTCACCCCCACGATGCGTTCTGAGCCGTCGCTGTCGAAGACAGTCTCGCCCCCTTGTCGGGTCGTGACAAGGGCGGAGAGCGAGTATCTCCTGGGAGTCGGTGTGCTTCGGCTGCGGCCCGGACGGATGGCGGCGGTCGCTCTGCCTCGAAGGCCGGCTCAGCGCCCCGCGGGCGGCCCGCCGCGGGCGAGCAGCGCGCCGGCCGCGGCGAGG
>JAUNLB010000016.1:26826-29610 GCA_030532485.1 Pseudoclavibacter sp. | reverse complement strand
GAGGAACCGGAGCGCACCGGGGAATATCGCTTGAATCTGCACGCCCACCTCTGCACGACCACCGGGAACGCATCCCCCCGGCCCCGAGGCCCCATCCCTCGCCCCGGCCCCGACCGCGACTTCGGACGCTGAACCGGTGCCCGCCGCCACCCGTCCAGTCCTCGAACGGACCCCGCCTCGGGCGGACATCGCCCGAAACCGCGCACCTCGGCAGGGGGCCGCCTCCAGCCCGGAAGAGCGACGCCGCCCGAGAACCTCCTGAACGGGGCGTGTTTCCGCCTTCCCCCCGGATTCCGGTCGTAGGCTCCAGCCCATCACGTCCCCGCAGCCGCTCGGGTTGGAGAAGCCATCTCGTCACACGCCACGCCCCCTCGCGCCGCCCGCCTCGCCCCCTCGCTCGCGGCGATCGCCCTGCTGGCCGCCGCGCTGAGCGGCTGCTCCCCCGAGCGGGACGAGCAGCTGCGGGCCTCCTTCCAGCCGGCCGCGGCGGAACCGCTGGTCCTCGACGGCGCCGATCCGGCGGCGGCCTCGCTGGAGGCCTCCCGCCGCGTGTTCGCCGGCAGCGGCCTGGTCGTGCTCGCCACCCCGCAGACCGCCGCCGAGCTCGCGGACGACGCCGCGGCCGCCGGCGCGCCGCTGCTCGTCGCCGATCCGCAGCGGACCGCCGAGACGAACGCCGAACTGGAACGGCTCGGCGCCCGCGTCGTCGCCCACCCGGACGGCTCCGACCCCGGGCCGCTGGCCGAAGGGGTCCGTCCGGTCGCCGTCGACCCGGCGGCGCCCGGGACCGCGCTCGGCGACGCGGGCCTGCCGCAGGCCGTCGTCGAGGCGGAGGCCCCGCCGATCGTGCTCTACACCGACGGCTCCGAGACCCCGGCCTCCCCGGCGGTGCAGGCGATCGTCCTGGCCGCCGGCGGCGAGGTGGTCGAGGTGCCCGGCGGCGACCCGCGCGCGAACGGCGAGACGGTCCAGGCGGCCCGCCGGCACGCGGGCAGCAGCGTGCTCGCGCTCGGCGACGCCTTCGCGGCGGACGAGCTCGCCCGCCGCCTGGAGACGGCGGCCGCCTCTCCGGAGCTGCCCGGCGGCGGCCAGCTCGTGTTCGGCGACCGGATCATGATCGCCGACTACGGCCACCCCGGCTCCCCCGCGCTCGGCGTGCTCGGCGAACGGGATCTCGACGGCGCGATCGCCGCGGTCAAGCAGCGGGCCGCCGAGTACCAGGCGCTCACCGATCTGCAAGTGGTGCCCACCTTCGAGCTCATCACGACCGTCGCCTCCTCCAGCCCCGGCCCGGACGGCGACTACTCCAGCGAGACCGATGTGGAGACCCTGCGCCCCTGGGTGGAGCGCGCCGGCGAGGAGGGCGTCTACGTCGTGCTCGACCTGCAGCCGGGACGCACCTCCTTCCCCGAGCAGGTGAAGCGCTACGAGGAGCTCCTGAAGCTGCCGCACGTCGGTCTCGCCCTGGACCCGGAGTGGCGGCTGGAGCCGCACCAGCAGCACCTGGTGCAGATCGGCCGGGTCGGGGCGGACGAGGTGAACGAGACGATCCGCTGGCTGGCCGAGCTCACCGCCGCGGGCGCCCTGCCCCAGAAAGCGGTGGTGGTCCACCAGTTCTCCGACCACATGATCGAGGGCCGGGAGCGCCTGGACGCCTCCCACGACGAGATCGCTCTGCTCGTGCACGTGGACGGGCACGGCACCCCCGAGCTCAAGATGGAGACCTGGAACGCGCTGCTGGAGGGCCTGCCGGAGGGCGTGGAGCTGGGCTGGAAGAACTTCATCGACGAGGACACCCCCACCTTCACGCCCGAACAGACCCTGGCCGTGGAGCCCCGACCCGTGTTCGTGTCCTACCAGTAGCGCCCGGCCCGCCGACGGCCGCGTTCAGGCGGAGCGCAGGCGCTCCACCTCGCCCGCCGCGACGGTCCGCTCCCGCCCCTCGGCGTCCCGCAGGAGCAGCTCGCCGCCGGGAGCGATGCCGATCGCCGTGCCCGTCAGGCCGGCGCCGCCCGGCAGCCCCACTCGCACGCGCTGCCCGATCGTGACGCAGGCCTCCAGCATCTCGGCGCGCAGGCCGGCCGCCACGGCGTCCCAGGCGTGCGCCTCCAGCGCCTCCACGCGCCCGGCGAACCGCGCCAGATAGGGCTCCAGCAGCGCCGCCGGATCCGGGTCCGGCACGCCCGCGGCCAGCAGGGAGGCCGCGCCCGGGAAGGGCAGCTCCTCCGGCCGCAGCAGCACGTTCACCCCCGTGCCGACGACGCAGGCCAGCTCGCCGTCCGATTCGCCCAGCACCTCGCCGAGCACGCCCGAGACCTTGCCGCCGTCCAGCAGCAGATCGTTGGGCCACTTGATCCGCAGCCTGGCCGGGCCCTGCGCCCCCAGCAGGGGCAGCAGGGCGTCCCGCAGGGCGAGCTGCGCCAGGAGCGGCAGCCAGCCGAGCGCACCGCGGGCGGGGCCCGCGGCGTCCAGGCGCAGCAGCGTGGAGACCGCGAGACAGGCCCCCCGCGGCGAGATCCACTGGCGCCCGTGCCGACCGCGCCCCCCGGTCTGCCAGAGCGTCGCGACCGAGCAGAGGTGCGGGAAGCGCTCGGCCCCCCGGAAGCCGGCCGCCCAGCGCCGCCGCACCTCGTCGTTCGTCGACGGCGTCGACGCCAGCCACACGGACCCGCCTCCGTCCTCCCGTCCCCGCGTCCTCCCCGTCATGCCGCCGACTCCTTCCGCCTCGCCTCGATCGCCGATCGTCTGAGCCCGCTCGGGCGGGCCCGACGACGCGAGCCCGCT
>JAUNLB010000016.1:0-26816 GCA_030532485.1 Pseudoclavibacter sp. | reverse complement strand
CATGAGGATGTACCACTGGACCGCGCAGCACAGCACCAGCGACAGCGGCGCGCCGATCAGGCCCATGAGGGCCAGCCGCCTGCGGTTGCCCCGGATGAGGAGCCCCAGGATCCCGCACAGCGATGCGACGGAGCCGAGGATCATCACGACGCAGAGGGGGAACAGCAGCAGGGGGACGAGCCCGATGCACAGGGAGACCGTGCTCAGCACGAGCGACCAGCCGCCGAGCCGCTGCCGGACGGGCAGTCCGGGGTCGCGCAGGATGCGGCGGCGCGGCTGCTCGAAGCCGGAGCTGCGGAGCACCGCGGGCGAGGCCGCGGCATGGGCGCCGAAGCCGCCGGGCGGGCTCGGGACGGCCCGGGGGGACGGCGCGGCGGCGCGCTCCCCCGTCGCGAAGAGCAGCTGCGCGGCCTCGGGCGAGGGGCTCGGGACCAGTCCCCCGGCCCCCGGCGCGCCCTCGCCGGGCTCGGCGTCCCCCTTCGCGCTCCATCGGCGCGTGCCGAAGACCGCCGAAAGATCCTCCACCGGCCGGCCGGAGGCGCTGTCCCAGCGGGAGCGAGGCGCCTTCCCCCTTTCCTCCAAGGCAGCTCTCCCCTCGACGCGTTCTCCCGCCCAATCCTCGCACCGCTCCGCGGACTCGGAAGGGCGGGGGCGAAACGTTCCGCTTTCCATAGGGTTCATACGGCGATTCGCCCGTTCAGTTGTGTTGACCGCACAAGTCTTCCGGAGGTGGCGCAGCGGTACAGTGAGGGACGTGAACGCCGCACCAGATCCGTCCGCACCGTCCGCCGAGGAACCCGACGTCACGACGACTGCGGGGAAGATACAAGACCTCAAGCGGCGCCACGCCGAAGCCGTCGTGGAGGCCGAGCGGACGGCGGCAGCCAAGCAGCACGCGAAGGGCAAGAAGACCGCCCGCGAGCGCATCCTGGCCCTGCTGGACGAGGGCAGCTTCGTCGAGATGGACGAGTACGTCCGGCACCGCACCCACTCCTTCGGCATGGACGCCAAGCGGCCCTACGGCGATGCGGTCGTGACCGGCACCGGCACCATCCACGGTCGCGGGGTGGCCGTGTACTCCCAGAACTTCACGATCTTCGGCGGTTCGCTCGGCGAGGTCGCCGGCGAGAAGATCATCAAGATCATGGACCACGCCATGAAGACCGGCGTGCCGTGCATCGGCATCCTGGACTCGGGCGGCGCCCGCATCCAGGAGGGCGTGGTCGCGCTCGGCAAGTACGGCGAGATCTTCAAGCGCAACACCGCCGCCTCCGGCGTCGTCCCGCAGATCTCCGTCGTCATGGGGCCCGCCGCCGGGGGCGCCGTGTACTCGCCCGCGCTCACCGACTTCGTGGTGATGGTGGACAAGACCAGCCACATGTTCGTGACCGGTCCGGACGTGATCAAGACGGTCACCGGCGAAGAGGTGGGCTTCGAGGAGCTGGGCGGCGCCCTGGCCCACAACACCGTCTCCGGGGTGGCCCACTACCTGGCGAGCGACGAGGAGGACGCGCTCGACTACGTGCGCGCCCTGCTGAGCTATCTGCCGGACAACAACCTCGCCGAGCTGCCGAGCTACGACGCGGAGGTCACGCTGGAGCTCACCGACCGGGACCGGGCGCTCAACCGCATCGTCCCGGACTCCCCGAACCAGCCCTACGACGTCAAGACCGTCATCGAGCACATCGTGGACGACCAGGAGTTCCTGGAGGTCCAGCCGCTGTACGCGCCCAACATCGTCATCGGCTTCGCCCGGGTGGAGGGCAATCCGGTGGGCATCATCGCCAATCAGCCGAGCCAGATGGCCGGCACCCTGAACATCCAGGCCGGCGAGAAGGCGGCGCGCTTCGTGCGCTTCTGCGACGCCTTCTCGATCCCCGTGCTCACGCTCGTGGACGTGCCCGGCTATCTGCCCGGAACCGACCAGGAGTGGTCGGGGGTGATCCGGCGGGGCGCGAAGCTCCTGTACGCCTATGCGGAGGCGACCGTGCCGCTGGTGACGGTGATCCTGCGCAAGGCCTACGGCGGCGCCTACATCGTGATGGGCTCGAAGCAGCTGGGCGCGGATCTGAACTTCGCCTGGCCCACCGCCGAGATCGCCGTGATGGGCGGCCAGGGGGCCGTGAACATCCTGTACCGGGGCGAGATCAAGCGGGCAGAGGCGGAGGGCGAGGACGTCTCCGAGGTGCGCACGCGTCTGGCGAACGAGTACACCTACAACGTCGCCTCGCCGTTCCTGGCGGCCGAGCGCGGCGAGCTGGACTCGGTGATCGAGCCGGCCGCGACGCGGGTCATGATCACCAGGGCGCTGCGTTCGCTGCGCACCAAGCGCGGCGCCATGCCGCCCAAGAAGCACGGGAACATCCCCCTCTAGGCGGCCCGGGATGCAGGAGGAGAACGGAGACGGCGCGGTGCGCATCGTGCGCGGCGCGGCGAGCGAGGAGGAGATCGCGGCGGTCGCGGCGGTCCTCGCCGCGCTCCACGAGGAGGGGATGCGCGTGGACCGTCCGCGCGACACGCCCTCGCCGCGGACGGCCTGGATCCGCGCCCAGCGCCCCATGCGGGGCGGGGGCTCGGCGAGCGATCCCTTCGGCGGCGGATACGGCAGGTGACCGTTCCCGGCGAGTCGGGCGCTCCCGGTGAGGCCCGCACCGCCTTCGGCGGCCGGGACGGCCCGGACCGCTCCCGGCCCCGTCCCAGCCCCGTCTCTGCCACGATGGGAGACATGACGATCGTCCGGTTGTGGCGTTGGGGGCTTCTGGTGCTCGCCGCCGGAGTCGCGTGCGCGCTGTGCCTCGTGCACGGGCGCCTGCTGGCGGCGTGCATCCTGGCGGCGCTCGTCGCGATCGGCGCGGCCGTGCTGCACGGGCTCCTGCGCTCGCTGCGCGCGAGCCGGCGGGGCGAGGGGGAGCGCCCATGAGCGCGCGGGGCCGTCCGCTGGCCCCCGGCGGGCAGACGGAGCTCCAGTGCGAGCGCATCGCCCACGGCGGCGTGTGCGTCGCCCGCCACGACGGCCGGGTCGTCTTCGTCGCCGACGCCGTGCCCGGCGAGCGGGTGCGGGCCCGCATCACCGAGGTCAAGCGCTCCTTCGCCCGGGCCACGGCGCTGGAGGCGCTCTCCCCCGCGCCCGGCCGGGTGCCCCACGTCTGGCCCGAGGCCTCGATCGAGCGCGACCCCGATCGCCGTCCCGGCGGGGCCGAGTTCGGTCACATCGAGCTGGCTCTGCAGCGGCGGCTCAAGGCGGAGGTCCTGCGCGACGCGATGCTGCGCTTCGGCGGCATCCGGGCGACCGCGCAGCTCGAAGCCGCCCCGGGGGACGAGGAGCGGCGCGGACTGCGCTGGCGCACGCGCGTGCGCCTGCACATCGACGCCGAGGGGCGGGTGGGCCCCGTCGCGGCCCGCTCGCACCGCGTGATCCCCGTCGCCTCCCTGCCCCTCGCGCACGCGGACATCGAGGAACTCGCGCCGCTGGACGGCCTGGACCCGGACCGGCCCGGCAGCCGGCTGCGCGGCCCCGGTCGCATCGATTTCGTCGCCCCGGCCGAACACGACTCGAGGATGCGGATCGTCCGCCGCGGCGCACGACCCCGCCCGTCCGCGACCGTGACGGAGCGCGCGGGCGGCCGCGAATTCGAGGTCGACGAGGAGGGCTTCTGGCAGATCCACGCGCACGCCGCCGAGATCCTCTTCCAGGCGGTGCGGGACGCGGTCTCGACCGAGCGGCTGGACCCGCGCGCCCAGCACCTCGACCTCTACGGCGGCGTCGGGCTGCTGGCCGCCGCGATCGGCGAGGCCGCGGGGCCGGCCGCCCGCATCGACACGGTCGAGGCCTTCGCCCCGGCCACGCGGCACGCGCGAAGCAATCTCGCCGAGTGGCGCGGAGCCCGGGCGGTCACGGCCCGGGTCTCGGACTACCTGCGGGAGGCCGAGGCCGATCGGCTCGCCGGCGGCACGGTCGTGCTCGACCCGCCGCGGGCGGGTGCCGGCCGCGAGGTCGCGACCGCGCTCGCGCGACTGCGTCCGGCCCAGATCGTCTACGTCGCCTGCGACCCGGTCGCCCTCGCCCGCGACGCGGGCACGCTGCGGCAGCTCGGCTGGCGTCTGGAGACGCTGCGGGCCTTCGACCTGTTCCCGCACACCCACCACCTGGAGGCCGTGGCCCGCTTCCTGCCCGAGGCCTGAGCCGGCGGGGCCCGAAGCGGCGGAGCCCGAGCCGATGGGCGAGCGGGATCAGGCGCCGCGTCCGAGGAGGGCCATGACCTCGGCGCGACCGGCGGGCTCGGCGAGCGATCCGCGGGCCGAGACGGTGACGACGTCGCCGCGCTCGTGCCGCGCGCCGCGCAGGGCCACGCAGCCGTGCACGGCCTCGACGAGCGCGAGCGCGCCGCGCGCCTCGAGGCCCGCCATGAGCGCGTCCACGAGTTCGTCCCCCATCCGCTCCTGCAGCGTCAGCCGGCAGCTGACGGTCTCCAGCAGATCGTGGAGACGGCCGAGGCCGACGATGTGCGCCCCGGGCACGTAGGCGATCGAGACGGCGCCCGTGAAGGGCAGCAGGTGGTGCTCGCACACGGAGCGGAAGCGCATGCCGCGCAGCAGCACCGGCTGCACCGCCGCCTGCGGGGCGGGGATGCGGCCGGCGGCCAGCGCGGGCACCGGGTCCCGCCCCACGCCGCCCAGCAGCTCCCGGGCCGCCTCGGCGACCCGCTCCGGGGTGCGCTGCAGGCCCGGGCGCTCCGGATCCTCGCCGATCGCGAGCAGAAGGGCCCGCACGGCCTGCGCCGTCGCGCGCCGCTGCTCGCTCGTGCCGTCCATGCGGGCCGGGGTCCCCGTCGTCGCGCTCAGTCGGCCTGTCCGTGGCCGGAGGCGGGCCCCTGGCCCAGCTCGCTCACCGGCAGGCGCGGCTGCAACGGCACCGGCGGCAGGGTCGAGACGGGCCGGTCCGGGCTGGAGCTCCAGGTGGGCCGCTCGGGCAGCTTGCGCACATCCTGGAAGATCTCCTCCAGCCGCGTGTGATCGAGCGTCTCGCGCTCCAGCAGCTCGGCGGCCAGCCGGTCCAGCACCTCCCGGTTCTCGGTCAGCGCCTGCCAGGCCTCCTGCTGGGCCTGCGCCAGCAGGGCCCGCACCTCTTCGTCCACGTCCTCGGCCAGGGCCTCGGAGTAGTTGCGGGTGGAGCCCGCGTCCCGGCCGTACTGCTCGGCGGGCGGCTCGCCGAGCTTGATCGAGCCGATCCTGGCGGACATGCCGTACTCGGTCACCATCTTGCGAGCCGTCTTCGTGGCCTTCTCGATGTCGTTGGAGGCGCCGGTGGTCGGATCGTGGAAGACGATCTCCTCCGCGATCCGGCCGCCCATCGCATAGGTGAGCTGGTCCAGCAGCTCGTTGCGGGTCACCGAGTACTTGTCCTCCAGCGGCAGCACCATGGTGTAGCCCAGGGCCCGGCCGCGCGGCAGGATCGTGACCTTCGTCACCGGGTCGGTGTGCCGCATGGCCGCCGCGGCCAGCGCGTGCCCGCCCTCGTGGTAGGCGGTGATGAGCTTCTCCTGGTCGTTCATGACCCGACTGCGGCGCTGGGGCCCGGCGATGACCCGGTCCACCGCCTCGTCCAGCGCCTCCTCGTCGATGATGTCCGCGTCCGAGCGGGCCGTGAGCAGCGCCGCCTCGTTGAGCACGTTCGCGAGGTCCGCGCCCGTGAAGCCGGGGGTCTTGCGGGCGATGACCCCGAGGTCCACGTCCGGGGCCAGCGGCTTGCCCTTCGCGTGCACCTCCAGGATGCGGCGCCGGCCCTCCAGGTCCGGCGCGTCCACGCCGATCTGCCGGTCGAAGCGGCCGGGACGCAGCAGCGCCGGGTCGAGCACGTCCGGCCGGTTGGTCGCCGCGATGAGGATGACGTTCGTGGTGGCGTCGAAGCCGTCCATCTCCACCAGCAGCTGGTTGAGGGTCTGCTCGCGCTCGTCGTTGCCGCCGCCGATGCCGATGCCGCGGTGCCGGCCGACCGCGTCGATCTCGTCCACGAAGATGATCGCCGGGGAGTTCTGCTTGGCCTGCTGGAACAGGTCCCGCACGCGGCTGGCGCCGACGCCGACGTACATCTCGACGAAGTCGGAGCCGGAGATCGAGTAGAAGGGCACCCCGGCCTCGCCCGCCACCGCCCGCGCGAGCAGGGTCTTGCCGGTCCCGGGCGGACCGTAGAGCAGCACGCCCTTGGGGATCTTCGCGCCGACCGCGAGGAACTTCTCGGGCTCCTTGAGGAACTCCTTGATCTCCTGTAGCTCCTCCAGGGCCTCGTCGGCGCCCGCGACGTCCGCGAAGGCGACCTGCGGGCTCTCCTTCGAGACGAGCTTGGCGCGGGACTTGCCGAAGTTCATGATGCGGCTGCCGCCGCCCGCATTGGCGAAGATGATCCACACGAAGAAGCCGATGAGCACGAGCGGCAGCAGCACCGAGAGCGCCGAGAGCCACCAGCCCGGCTGGGGCACCTCGTCGGTGTAGCCGCCGGCGGGCTGGGCCGCGTCCACGGCCGCCACGACGTCGGCGGCGCGGGCCTGGACGAAGTAGAACTGGACGCTCCGCCCGAACTCGGGGTGCGGCTCGCTCAGCTGCACGTCGACGCGGTTCTCGCCGTCGACGATCTTGACCTTCTCGGCCTTGCCCTCCTGGATGAGGACCAGGCCCTCCTGGGTGGTGACCTCGCGGACCCCCTGGCCGTTCACGATCGAGAATCCCGCGATGATGAGCATGACCGCCAGCAGCACGATGACGATGGGCGTTCGCAGGAGCTTGCTGGCGTACTTCGTGACGTTCTTCATGGGCGTCGAGCTGGATGCCTTCCGGGTGCGGCGGCGCGCGGGCCGCGCGCAGACTGCAATCGAGCGTACCGGAGGGGGCCGGGGCGGTCCGGCGCTGTTCGCTGACGGCCTGCCCCGCGCCGGAGGGGAGCGGGCCCGACGAGACCGGGCAGCGGTTCAGGCCTCGGCCGCGGGCTTCGGCAGCTCGATGTTGACCATCCAGTTCACCCCGAAACGGTCCACGAGCGAACCGTAGCGGTCGCCCCACACCTGCACCTCGAGCGGCATGACGACCCGCCCGCCCTCGGCCAGGCGCTCGAACCAGCCGCTCAGCAGCTCCTCCTCGGGACCCACGAGGGACATCGAGACGTTGTCCCCGTCACGCACCCGGGGGCTCACGCCCGGCAGCTCGTCGGCGGCCATGATCCGGACCTCCCCGCTCACGATCTGCGCGTGCATGATGCGGTCCGCGTCCTCGCTGTCCTCGGGCACCGCGCCGTACTCGCCGAAGGTCGAGCGCGTGTACTCGCCGCCGAAGATGGAATGGTAGAAGGCCATCGCCTCCGCGGTCGTGCCGGGGAAGTTCAGATAGGGCAGCAGTCGGGCCATGCGGGGCTCCTCGGTTTTCGCTCGGGCCCTCCGGGCGAGGGCTCTCTTCCGGAACTGGGGTCTTTCGGTCGAAGGCGGTCTCCGGAGGCGCCTCGACGAGGGTCAGACGGCGGCCGGGTCGCGGCGCCGGCGCAGGCTCCGGTAGGCGGGCCGCAGCAGCCGCTTGGCCTTCGAGAGCGCGCGCATGCGCCCGATCCGGGCCGCGTAGCCGATCGGCGAGAGGGGGTCTCGGACCCTGACGCTGAACTCGTCCAGCAGCTCTTGCGGGACGAGCTCCTGCCCGGAGCCGAAGCGCCGGGCGAACTCGACCACGCCAGCCCCCTTGTCCGGGTAGCCGGCGAAGTGGCACACGAAGGCGTCCCGGAGGGAGTCCCGGTAGTGGTGGGGCCGGGAGTTCATCACCCGGTGCTCCACGATCCGCACCGCGTCGATCAGCCCCGTCTCCTCCAGCGCCCAGCACATGACGTCCTGGTCGCCGCCCGTGAACAGACCCCACTCGCGCTCGTTCCAGCGGCTCCGGACCTCCGCGACGCTCGTGTCCCGCATCCGCCGGAGCATCTGCCGCGTGCGGGGGTCGTTGCGCAGCGCGAAGACGCCCGTGTTCATGCGGGACCACCAGCCGTTGGGCTCCACCGCGCCCTCGGCGATGACCAGGAAGCGGTCGTCCCGCTCCGCCTGCCCGATCAGCTCCCGGAAGGTGTCGCGAGTGAAGTCGGTGATGAAGCAGTCGTCGTCGAGCCAGACGATCCAGTCGTAGCGGTCGAGCACGTGCTCGACCATGGCCATCTTGTAGAAGAACTTGTTCTCGACGCCGCGGGAGAGCCCCGTCTCCAGCCGGTAGTCCAGGCCGTACAGACGGGCGTAGACGGTGTGCCCGATGTAGGAGCGCAGCCGGATCTCGTCGGCACCGGAGACGATGCACGCATCGGGCTTGGTCATTGCCTCAGCCTAGCATCGCGCGCCGCCCGTTCAGGCGGCACGGCCGCGGGGGACGGTCGGGCTACTCGGCCGCGTCCGAGGTGGAGGCCAGGCCGTCCGCCCGGCCGTCCACGCCCGCGACCGCGCCGTTCGCCGCGATCGCACCGGCCGTCACGCCCGCCGAGCCGACCCGCGGGCGCACCTCGAACACGAACTGCTCGCCGTCGTGGTCGGCGATCACGTGGTCGCCGGCCGCGAGCTCCCCGCGCAGGATCTTCTCGCTCAGCTGGTCCTCGACCTCGTGCTGCATCGCGCGACGCAGCGGCCGGGCGCCCAGGGCGGGGTCGAAGCCGACCTTGATGAGCTGCTTCTTGGCGGCCTCGGTCAGCTCGATCGACATGTCGCGGTCCATCATCCGCTCGCCCAGGCGCTTGGTGAACAGGTCCACGATCTGCATCAGCTCCTTCGTGGACAGCTGCGGGAAGACGATCGTGTCGTCCACGCGGTTCAGGAACTCGGGCTTGAAGTGCTTCTTCAGCTCCTCGTTGACCTTCGCCTTCATCCGCTCGTAGGAGGTCGTCGTGTCGCCCTCCACCTGGAAGCCCACGGGGCCGCCGGCGATGTCCTTGGTCCCGAGGTTCGTGGTCATGATGATGACGGTGTTCTTGAAGTCCACGACGCGGCCCTGGCCGTCGGTCAGGCGGCCCTCCTCCAGCACCTGCAGCAGGCTGTTGAAGATGTCCGGGTGGGCCTTCTCGATCTCGTCGAACAGCACGACCGAGAACGGCTTGCGGCGGACCTTCTCGGTCAGCTGGCCGCCGTCCTCGAATCCGACGAATCCGGGCGGGGCGCCGAACAGGCGCGAGACCGTGTGCTTCTCGCCGAACTCGGACATGTCCAGCGAGATGAGCGCCGACTCGTCGTCGAAGAGGAACTCGGCCAGCGCCTTGGCCAGCTCGGTCTTGCCCACGCCGGTGGGGCCGGCGAAGATGAACGAGCCGGAGGGCCGGTTGGGGTCCTTGAGCCCCGCGCGGGTGCGGCGGATGGTCTTCGACAGCGCCTCGATCGCGTCGTGCTGGCCGATGACCCGCTCGTGCAGGGCGCGCTCCATGAACACGAGCCGCGCGGTCTCCTCCTCGGTCAGCTTGAAGACGGGGATGCCCGTCGCCTGCGAGAGCACCTCGGCGATCAGCCCCGCGTCGACCGTGCCGGTCGCCTTCACGTCGCCCGAGCGCCACTGCTTCTCCAGCCGCAGCCGCTCCCCCAGCAGGTTCTTCTCGTCGTCGCGCAGCCGCGCGGCCGTCTCGAAGTCCTGCAGCTCGATGGCCCGCTCCTTCTCCTCCCGGACCTTGGCGATCCTCTCGTCCAGCTCGCGCAGCTCCGGCGGCGAGGACAGCACCGAGAGCCGCAGCCGGGCGCCCGCCTCGTCCAGCAGGTCGATCGCCTTGTCCGGCAGGAAGCGGTCGGAGACGTAGCGGTCGGCGAGGGTGGCCGCCGCCACGATCGCGTCGTCCGTGATCGACACCTTGTGGAAGGACTCGTACTTGTCGCGCAGGCCCTTGAGGATGTTGATGGTCTGCGGGATGGTCGGCTCGTCCACCTGGATGGGCTGGAACCGCCGCTCGAGGGCGGCGTCCTTCTCGAAGTGCTTCTTGTACTCGTCCAGCGTCGTGGCGCCGATCGTCTGCAGCTCGCCGCGGGCCAGCAGCGGCTTGAGGATGCTCGCCGCGTCGATCGCGCCCTCGGCGGCGCCCGCGCCGACCAGGCTGTGGATCTCGTCGATGAAGACGATGATGTCCCCGCGGGTGCGGATCTCCTTGGTCACCTTCTTCAGGCGCTCCTCGAAGTCGCCGCGGTAGCGGGAGCCGGCGATGAGCGAGCCCAGGTCCAGGGAGTAGACCTGCTTGTCCTTGAGCGTCTCGGGCACCATGCCGGCCACGATGGCCTGGGCCAGGCCCTCGACCACGGCGGTCTTGCCCACGCCGGGCTCGCCGATCAGCACGGGGTTGTTCTTGGAGCGGCGGGAGAGCACCTGCATGACCCGCTCGATCTGCTTCTCCCGGCCGATGACCGGGTCGAGCCTGGACTCGGCGGCCGCCTGGGTCAGATTGCGGCCGAACTGGTCCAGCACGGCCGAGCCCTTGCCCGTCGGGGCGGCCTGCTCGCCGCCGGGGCCGGCGGCGACCTGCTCCTTGCCCTGGAAGCCGCTGAGCAGCTGGATGACCTGCTGGCGGACCCGGTTCAGATCCGCGCCGAGCTTGACCAGCACCTGCGCGGCGACCCCCTCGCCCTCGCGGATGAGGCCGAGGAGGATGTGCTCCGTGCCGATGTAGTTGTGGCCGAGCTGCAGGGCCTCGCGCAGGGAGAGCTCGAGCACCTTCTTGGCCCGGGGCGTGAAGGGGATGTGCCCCGTCGGGCGCTGCTGGCCCTGGCCGATGATGTCCTGCACCTGCTCGCGCACCGCGTCCAGCGAGATGTCGAGCGACTCGAGGGCCTTGGCGGCGACGCCCTCGCCCTCGTGGATGAGGCCGAGGAGGATGTGCTCCGTGCCGATGTAGTTGTGGTTGAGCATCTTCGCCTCTTCCTGGGCGAGGACGATCACGCGGCGGGCACGGTCGGTGAAGCGTTCAAACATGCAATCTCCTTCAGCTCCGGACCGAGGGCGCGACGACGCCGCCGATCGCGGTCGCTACGAGGGTAATCCGGCCCGCTCGGGGCCGGGCTGCTGTTCGCCGTCGGCGTTGCCGCGGCCGCCGCCCGACAGTCGCCGCTCAGCGGCCGACGGCGCAGCCGCCGGAGGCGGTGCTGCCGGGCTCGCGCGCCTCCCGGGCGAGCAGCCACGCCTCGGACAGCTCCCGGCTCAGTTCGTTCCAGCGCCGGTCCGGCACGAAGGTGCAGTCGATCACCCGCACCTCCAGCTGGAAGTTGCTCGCGTCCGCGAGCGGATTCGACATGATCGAGACGCCGAAGTCCAGGCCGGTCGAGTCCAGCCGGGCGACCGCCCGCTTGAGCTGCTGCCAGGCGAGCGTGTCGCGGAAGACGGGCTCCGCCCGCTGCTGCGGCACCCCCTCCAGGGAGCCGTCGAAGGCCGCCACGTCCAGCACGGCCTGCGGGGAGGCCTCCCGGTCGAGGGTGAACTGCAGCGTCCCGGGCGCCCCGAGCCCCTCGAAGACGCCGGTCATATCGGTGAACACGCGCAGATCCTCGCTGCTCGGGAACTCCGGGGAGGCGAACTGGCCGCGGGAGGAGTCGGTCACCCCGGCCACGACCCACACGCCGCCCGCCGCACCCGGGTCCGGCACCGCCCGGGCCGCGTCGAGCAGCGCCGTCGCCCCGGCCGCGTCCAGCCCCTCGGGCAGCGCGATGCTCACGAAGCGGCCCAGCCGGCTGTTGGAGAGGGTGAAGCCGCCCGGCGTCTGCTGCGGGCCGGAGGCCTCCAGCCCCGAGGCCACCGGCCCCGACTGGGGCGGCTCCGGCGGGGGCTGCGGCGTGTGGGTGCGGACGTTCACGGTCTCCAGCCCGGCCGAGACCAGGCCGTGCCAGTAGCCGAGCTGCTCGCGCAGGGCCTGCTCGCCCGCGAGGGAGAAGTAGCTGAAGAGGCTGCGCCCCAGGGAGAGCTCCACGTCCCCCGGATAGCTGCCGGCGGAGAACTCGCTCTCCGGGAAGACGGAGGCGGCCACCCCGATGTCGCCGATCTGCTCGCCCGTGGCCTGCGGGGAGATGCGCACGTCCAGGTCCACGAGCCCCGTCGACTGGGCCCGCTCCACCGTGACCGCCTCCACCCCCGGCATCGCCTCCAGCTCGGCCGCGATCGCGTGGCCGACCATCTGGGGGCCGCTGGACTCGGCCGGGCTGAGGCTGCAGCCGGTGAGCGCGGCGACCGTCGCGGCGCCCGCGAACACCGCGACGGCGCCGCCGCGTCGACGGACCGGACTGGCGGGCGGATCTGCTGCTGTGGTGGCGGGGATCATCGGGCTCCGAGGTCTGGGGTTCCTGCGGCGGGCCGCCGAAGACTTCGCCGAGGGTCCGCGACCGAAGCGCCCGCCGTTCCGTTCACGCTACGTGGCGCGGGCCCGAGAAGTCTGGAGGATGTCCCAGAACGGTCTGGACGTCGCCGGAACGCTCGGCCCTCGCCGGCCGGCGGCTCCGGGGCCGGCCTCCGGGGGGACGGCCCGGCAGAAGCGCTCGGCCCTCGCCGGCCCGGGTCTGCGCTGCTGCACCAGCCCCGGCAGCACTCGCTCCATGCTCAGCCCTCGCCGGCCCGGGTCTCCGGCCCGGTCCCCGGGTCCGGCAGGCCCAGGCGTTCGCGCTCCTCGCGTTCGATCCGGGCGAAGCTCTTGCGCTCGTCCCGGTCCAGCCGGGTGATGGCCCGGATCATGAGCAGGAAGAAGGCGCCGATGAGGATGGTCGGGACGACCGACCAGACGGCGTTCGCGATCCACTCCACGGCGCCTCACTTCACCAGGGGGAACAGGATGGTCTCCCGGATGCCGAGCCCGGTGAGAGCCATGAGCAGCCGGTCGATGCCCATGCCCATGCCGCCGGCCGGGGGCATGGCGTGCTCCAGGGCGCGCAGGAACTCCTCGTCCAGGCGCATGGCCTCCTCGTCGCCGCGGGCGGCCAGGGCCGCCTGCTGCTGGAAGCGCGTGCGCTGCTCCACCGGATCGATGAGCTCGGAGTAGCCGGTGGCCAGCTCGAAGCCCCGCACGTAGAGGTCCCACTTCTCGACCGTGCCGGGGATCGAGCGGTGGTTCGCGGTCAGCGGGGAGGTGGAGAGCGGGAAGTCCATGACGAAGGTGGGGCGGCTCAGCCCGGGCTTGACGAAGTGCTCCCACAGCTCCTCCACGAGCCTGCCGTGGCTGGGGTGCTCGACCTCCAGCCCCGCCGACTCGGCGAGCGCCGCGAGCTCCGCCGTCCCGGTCTGCGGGGTGATCTCGGTCCCGGCCGCCTCGGAGAGGGAGGGGTACATGCCGATGCGCTCCCACTGGCCGCCCAGATCGAACTCGGTGCCGTCGGCCCAGGTCACCGTGTGGGATCCGGCCACGCGCTCGGCCGCGTCCTGCACGAGCCGCTGGGTGAGGTCCGCGATCGAGCGGTAGTCCCCGTAGGCCTGGTAGGCCTCGAGCATCGCGAACTCGGGACTGTGGGTGGAGTCGGCGCCCTCGTTGCGGAAGTTCCGGTTGATCTCGAAGATGCGCTCCAGCCCGCCGACGAGGGCGCGCTTGAGGTACAGCTCGGGGGCGATGCGCAGGTACAGCTCGGTGTCGAAGGCGTTGGACCGGGTGGCGAAGGGCCGGGCGGCGGCGCCGCCGTGGATGGTCTGGAGCATCGGGGTCTCCAGCTCGATGAAGCCGAGCTGCCCGAAGGTCTCCCGCAGGGAGGCGTTGACGGCGGCCCGGGTCCGCACCACCCGGCGCGCCTGCGGGCGCTGGATGAGGTCCAGGTAGCGGGCGCGCACCCGCATCTCCTCGCTCAGCTCGGCGTGGAGGTTCGGCAGGGGGCGCAGGGCCTTGGCGGCCATGCGCCACTCGCTCGCCATGACGGACAGCTCGCCGCGGCGGGAGGCGACCACCTCGCCGCGCGCGAAGACGTGGTCGCCGAGGTCCACGAACTCCTTCCACTCCTCCAGCGATTCGCGGCCGATCTCGGCGAGGGAGAGCATGAGCTGGATGCGCTCCCCGTCCCCGGACTGGACGGCGGCGAAGGCGAGCTTGCCGGTGTTGCGCAGGTGGACGACCCGGCCGGCGACGCCGACCGTCTGCCCGGTGGCCGCCCCCGGCTCCAGCTCCGGGTGCGCCGCGCGCACCTCGGCGATCGTGTGGGTGATCGGCAGCTCGAGCGGATAGGGGGCGTGGCCGCGCTCGATGAGGCGGGCGCGCTTGTCCAGGCGCACCTGCTGCTGCTCCGAGACATCGGCCTCGAAGGCCTCGTCCCCGTTCCGCGTCTCGCGCGTCTCCTCGTGCATGCTGCTCCTGCTCCGCCGTCGCGCCGGGGCGGGGGCGCCCGTCCCGGTCGAGCGACTATTCTCGCGCATTCCGCCGGGCGGCGGGCTCAGCCGCCCAGGCGCAGGCGCCGGTTGTCGATGAGCCGGGTGGAGCCGAGCCGGACGGCCAGCAGCAGCAGCCCCTCCGCCGGGCCGTCCGGGACGGGGCCGAAGGTGTCCGGGTCGACGAGCTCCAGGTAGTCGGGCTCCAGTCCGGCGGCGGCGAGCGCCTCGGCCGCGGCCCGCAGGGCGGCGCCGGCCCCCGCCCCGGCCGCCTGCTCGGCCGCGGCCAGGGCGCGCGGCAGGGCCCCGGCCAGCTCCCGCTCCGGGCCGCTCAGGTAGGCGTTGCGGCTGGAGCGGGCGAGCCCGTCCGCCTCGCGCACCGTGGGCGCGCCGACGATCTCGACCGGCAGGTCCAGATCCCGCACCATGGCCCGGACCAGGAACAGCTGCTGGGCGTCCTTCTCGCCGAAGACCGCCAGATCCGGCTGCACGATGTTCAGCAGCTTGCAGACGATCGTGAGCATGCCGTCGAAGTGGCCGGGCCGGTGCGCGCCCTCCAGGATCGAGGCGGCCGCCCCGCCCCGCACGGTCGTCCCCGGCGTCCCCTGCGGGTAGATCTCGGCGGTCTGCGGGGCGAAGAGCACGTCGCACGACCCCCGCAGCAGCTCCCGGTCCTCCGAGAGGGTGCGCGGGTATCGCTCGAAGTCCTCGCCCGGGCCGAACTGCGCGGGGTTGACGAAGACCGAGACGACGACCGTGCCCTCCGCGCCGACCCGCCGCCTGGCCAGCTCCACGAGCGAGAGGTGACCCTCGTGCAGCGCCCCCATGGTGGGCACGAAGGCCACGGGCCCGGCGGCGGCCGCGCGCAGCCCGCGCAGCTCGGGGACGGTCGTGACGGTGCGCAGCATCCGGCCAGGCTACCGCCCGGCCGCGCCGCGCCGCTCCGTCACAACTATGACCGCCCCGACCAACGCCGGGCTCCCGCCCGGCCGCGCCGCTCCCGCAGGCGCAGATCCGGCTCCGTCAGCCGCGAGCCCCCGCCGGCCTCAGCGCCGCTCCCGCAGGCGCAGATCCGGTAGCAGGGGCGCCAGGGCCTCCACCGCCGCCTCGATCTCGGCGACCGCGTGCTCGGCGACCGCCGAGCCGCGCAGATAGGGGTCCTCGATCTGCAGGCCCGGCGGGCTGCAGGCGGCCGAGGCGAGCGCGTCGCGGTTGTTCGCCCGGCCGGTGCCGGCCAGCGCGGCCGCCTCGCCCAGCAGGAAGACGCGGCCCGCGAACTCGGGCCACTGGTCCAGGATCCACGCCAGGTGCGTCAGATCGAGCGCGAGCACGTACTCGGCGGCCGTCAGATGGCGGCGCTGCAATTGCTTGGCCGCATGCCCGGACGGGTCCACGCCCCGACGCCGCAGGGCATCGTCGATGTGCTCGGCCACGCCGTGTCCGACCACCGCGCCGATGCCCGCGCTGTCGAAGCTCCAGCCCCGCACCGCGTAGGCGCGGCGGGCCAGCCGCTCCGCGGCGGGCGAGCGGGCGATGTTGCCGTGGCACACGAACAGCACCGAGTCGCGCGGAGCGGGCCTGCGCAGGCCGACGGCGGGCAGACGCACGGCCCGGGCCTAGGAGCCGGTGCGCGCGCGGCGCAGCGGGACCGGGTCGTTCGGAGCCGCCTGCGGACGGCGCGCGTCGTGCAGCGCGATCGTCTCGTTCGGCGCGCCCGCCGCGGGCCGCGCCTCCGGGGAGGCGGCGGGGGGCACGAACACCGCGCTGCCGGAGGCCTGCGGCAGGGCGCCGTAGGCGCCGGCGCCCTGCTGGTAGCCGCCGTAGCCGAAACCGTAGTGCTCGGTGCCCACGCCCTTGCCCGGGGCGACGTTGATGACGGTGCCCAGCAGGTTCCCGTTCACCCGCTGGAGCATGCCGCGCGCGGCGCTCAGCTGATCCTTGCGGGTGGAGCCGACGTGCACGACGAGGATCGTGCCGTCCACGACGGTGGACAGCAGCGAGGCGTCCGTGACCGGCAGCAGGGGCGGCGCGTCGAGGATCACGAAGTAGTGGGCGGCCAGCTCCTTGATCAGCTGGGCCATGCGCCCCGAGCCGAGCAGCTCCGAGGGATTGGGCGGGATGGGCCCGGCCGGCAGCACGTACAGCCCGTCCACGCTGCCGGGCCGCACGGCGGTCGCCAGATCCACCTGGCCGGCCAGCAGCTGGGTGAGCCCGATCGTGCCGTCCAGATCGAAGATCGCCGACTGGGTGGGCTTGCGCAGATCCGCGTCGATGAGCACGGTCGGCTGCCCGGCGGCCGCGAGCGCCCGGGCGAGCGCCGAGCTCACGGTCGACTTGCCCTCGCCGGGGTTCGGGCTGGTCACCACGATCGCGCGCGGCGGACGGTCGACGTTCACGAAGCGCAGATTCGTGCGCAGCTGCCGGATCGCCTCGGCCGCCCGCGGATCGCGGGGGTCCTCGCGCCGGCTACTGCCCTTGAAGGACCCGGTGCGGGGCAGGATGCCGAGCACGCCGCCGGCGGTGAGATCGGCCACATCGGCCTGGGTGCGCACCTTCGTGTCGGTCGCCCGGCGCAGGAAGGCGATCGCGTAGCCGGCCGCCAGGCCCAGCAGCGCGCCGATCGCGATGAACTGCGGCAGGCGGGGGCTGGCGGGCTCCTCGGGCGGGAGCGCCTGCTCCAGCGCGATGATCTGCAGGGTGCTGGCCTCGCCCTCGAGCTGCCGCGCGACCTCGGCGGTCGCGGGGAAGGCCGCGTTCGCCAGCTCCGCGGCGGCCTCGGGGCTGCTCGCGGTGGCCGTGATGATGATGAGCGCCGAGCCGCGGGCGACGGTCGCCTCCAGATTGCCGATGATGTCGTCCACCGTCAGCCCGGAGGAGGAGGTGGCGACGATCTGCTCGGCGACCCGGCGGGAGGTGATCAGCGGCAGATAGGCGGCCGCACGCTCCTGCGCGTTGTTCGCGCCCTCCAGCACCTCGCTCGTGGTCTCCAGGCCGGCCACCATGACGTAGCCGGTGGAGGTGGCCTCGTAGCTGCGGGGCACGACCAGGGTCGCGGCGAAGCCGAGACCGGCGCCGGCGATCACCGCGAGGAGCAGCAGGATCATGCTGGCGCGGGTCAGACGGATGAAATCGAGCACGGTCACGGGTGCCTCCCCCGGATTCGTTGAGATCTGCGCGAGGACGCGAGCGGAAGTCGCAGGACGCGTCGTGCGAGTACAGTGATCGAGCGTAACAAGCCGGGCCCGGACGGGGAACCCGGAGTGGACCGGCCCCGGCGGGCGCGGTCCGGAAGGGGGTCCGCAAGCCGATGCCGCAGGACGCGGAGCTCGCCTGGTCGCTCGGCGCCCTCGCCCTGGCGGGACTGTTCGCGGCCGCCGGGGCGGGCAAGCTGCGGCGCCCCGGCTCCATGCGCGCGAGCTTCGAGTCCCTGCGCGTGCCCGCTCGGCTGGTGCCGCCCTGGCTGCCCCGTCTGGCGCCGTGGGCGGAGATCGCGGCGGGCCTCTGGCTGGCGGCGGCCGCGGGCGCCTGGGCCGTGGCCGCCGCGGCCGGGGCGAGCGGGCTGGGCCTGCTGTACCTCGTGCTGCTCGTCCGGGCCCTGCGGCTGGAGGGCCCCGCGGCGTGCGCGTGCTTCGGCGGCGCGGAGCCGCGCCCCGTGACGGGACGGACCGTGGTGCGCGGGGTGCTGTTCGCGCTCGCGGCGGCCGCCCTGACGGCCCTCGCGCTCGCCGGGCTGCCCGGCGGCGGGATGCCGCCGGCCCTGCTGCTGCCGGTGCGCGCGCCCCTGCTGTCGCTCGCGATCGCGCTGCTGGCGGGCCTCGGCTGGGCGATGGCCCGCGCCGGCGAGCTCGGCGCCGGGCCGCGGGGGCCTGCTGCAGGGCGCGAGGAGCGCCCCTGAGCCCGCGGACCGGCCCGGGCTCACAGCAGCACCCCCATCCGCTGCGGCCCCGCCTCGCGGATGCCCTCCCGCTCCTCGCGCACCATGAGCAGCAGCCCGTAGCCGAACAGGACGAAGGCGGGGATCGAGATGAACACCTCCCCCAGCCGGTCTGCCGAGAGCACCATGGCGAAGCCGCAGGCCTCCAGCGATCGGCGCTGGAAGGTGCGCAGCGGGGTGCGCCTGGACAGGAACATGACCCACAGCACGAGCGCGAGCACGACGACCAGGAAGGGGAAGCCGCCCTCCACGAACAGCCCCAGGTAGGCGTTGTGGAAGAACCAGTCGTTGCCCTCCATGTAGACGGTCGCCTCGCCCAGGCCCTGGCCGTACCAGGGCGTGACCGAGACCTTCGCCTGGGTGGCGGCGTCGATGCGCTCGCGCAGGTGGTCGGAGCCGGCCCGGTCGGCGAAGGGGCCGACGCGGGCGAAGTTCTCCTCCAGGTAGCTGAACAGCCACACCACCCCGCCGGCCGCGCCCAGGCGGAACAGCAGCGGCATGGCGGCCGTGCCGTACAGCCACAGCAGCCCGAAGACGTAGCCGGCCGTGGAGGTCCGCGAGCCGGTGAGGAAGACGAACACGAGCCCGATCAGCACGATCGCGATGCGGGCCCTCCGGGAGCGGACCACGCCCAGCAGGAAGAGCGCGAAGACCGAGTAGTAGAGCCCCGCGACGTTCTTGTCGGCCAGGTAGCCGGTCAGCACCCCGCCGTAGTCGTCCGGCGCGATGCGCAGGTAGAACAGCGGCACGTTGACGGTCAGGGCCGTCAGCAGCCCGGCCGCGAGCGAGGGCAGGTGGACGCGGCCCTGGGCGATGAACAGCGCGAACAGGATGAGCGCGGCGATGCGCAGGCCCCGGCGGGCGAAGTCGATGTCCTGGAGGGAGCTGACGCCGACGAGGTACACGAGCATGAGCAGCCACACGACGCCGAACCAGGCGATCTGCGGGGCGCGGTGGCGGGGGCGGCGGAAGCAGGCCCAGGCCGTGAAGGCGAGCATGGCCGTGTCCGAGACCGGCAGCGGGAACGGCACGAACGGGACCGCCGTGCGGACGATGAGCAAGGCGCCCACCACGAAGTCGAGCAGCTGGATCGAGCCGAGGGCCTCGGTCGCCCGCAGCCGCAGCCGCCCGTTCGCGCCGAGGGGCGGCCGCCCCGGCACGGCGGGCGCCGCGCCGGGCGGGCCGGGGCGGCGGTCGGCCGCGAGGCTCATGCCGCCTCCCACAGGGCCGTCACCTCGGCGCGCAGCCGCTCGGCGAAGCGCTCCTCCGCGAAGCCGGCCGCGTGCTCCCGGATCGCCCCGGCCGGCCAGTCGCGGGCGGTGAGCCGCCCCACCGCCTCGCGGATCGCCTCCGGGCGGACCTCGTCGAAGAAGACCCCGGTGACGTCCTCCAGGACCGTGTCCAGGTAGCCGCCGCCGCGCAGCGCCGCGACCGGCAGGCCCCAGGCGGCGGCCTCCAGCGGGGTCAGGCCGAAGTCCTCCCGGGAGGGCGCGACGAGCCCCTTCGCCCTGGAGTACGCCCAGCGCATCTGGGCGTCGCTCAGGTGGGAGGCGAGCCGGACGTTGCCGGGCGCCTCGGCGCGCAGCCGCTCGGCGAGGGGTCCGTGGCCGACGACCAGCAGCCGCTCGTCCGAGCCGCGGAAGGCCTCCATCGCCACGTCGACGTTCTTGTACGGCAGCAGGCGCGAGACGAGCAGGAAGTGCCCGTCCGCGAAGTCCTCCAGCCCCTCGATCGGCTCCAGGCCCCCCTCGGTGCTCACCCCGTGCGGCGGGGCCAGGCGCTCGGCCCGGAAGCCGTAGACCCGCCGTACCCGCTCCTGCACGACCGTCGAGTTCACCAGGTAGCGTCCGGAGGCCTCGGCCCGCCGGGCGGCGTACCGGTCCCAGGCGCGCTGGCCGGGCAGCAGCGCCGCCAGCAGCCAGCCCTTCGCCGAGCGCCACCAGGGCGCCCCCAGGTACTCGTCGCGCAGGTAGATCCACCGCGCCGGCGAGTGGCAGTACACGAGGCGGCGGCCCGGGGTCGGGAAGCCGTGCGCCCAGCCGGTCGTGGACACGAGCACGACGTCCGCCGGCACCCGCAGCGTGGCCGCCGCGAAGGGCAGCAGCGGCAGGGCGGCCCGGTGGTCGCGCCGCAGCGGCCCGATCCGGTTCAGCGGCGAGGTGACGATCTCCACGTCCCGGAACTCGGGGAAGGTGCCCTCCGGCTCGTAGAGCGTCGTGTACACCTTGGCGTCCGGGAAGGCGCGGGTCATGGCCAGCACGACGCGCTCGGCCCCGCCCCGCTGGGTCAGGTAGTCGTGCGCGATGGCCACCCGCGGCGGGCGGCCCCGTCGCGCGGGCGCGGAGGGCGTACCGGTCCCCTTCGGGCCGCCCGGCGCGGAACGCCCGAGGTCAGTAGCGGACGGCGTGTCAGTCTTCAACGAGCCTCCCGAGGTCCACGAGCCTGGCGAAGTGTTCGTTGCGTCGCCGCACCTCGTCGAAGGTGCCGCGGGCGACGATGCGTCCCTCCTCAAGGTAGATCACCTCGTCGCAGTCCCGCACGGTGGACAGCCGGTGGGCGACCACCACGAGCGTCAGATCGCCCCGCAGGCGCTCGACGGTCCGGGTGAAGCGGTGCTCGGTCTCGTTGTCCAGGGCGCTGGTGGCCTCGTCGAGCACGAGCACCGCCGGCCGCCGGTACAGGGCCCTGGCGATGCCGACGCGCTGACGCTGACCGCCGGAGAGGCGCACGCCGCGCTCCCCCAGCTGCGTCTGCAGCCCCTCCGGCAGCTCGGCCACCACGGACTCCAGCTCGGCGTGGGCGATCGCCTCCCGCAGGCGCTCCGGATCGATCTCGTCCTTCGCGTCCCCGAAGGCGATGTTCTCGGCCAGGGTCGCGTCGGTCAGGTACACGTCCTGGGGCACCACCCCGATCGAGGCGTGCCAGGCGGGCACGTCGTCGAAGATGCTGCGCCCGTCCACCGTCACCGTGCCGCCCGTGGGCTCCTGCATGGCCATGAGGATGTCCAGGAGCGTCGACTTGCCCGCCCCGCTCGCGCCGGTGAGGGCGACCGAGCGGCCCGGGCCGACCGTCAGGGCGATGTCCCGCAGCACCAGCTCCTCCGACTCCGGGTAGCGGTAGGACACGTCCCGCACCTCGATCGTGCCCGGCGCGAAGCGCCGCTCGGTGCTCTCGGTGGGCGACTCGGGCAGGGACTCCAGCCACTCCCGCTCGTGCAGCACCAGCTGCACCGCCGGGATCGAGCCGCGCATGACCCCGACGCTCGCCTGCAGCCGCACGATGCTCGGCAGCACCCGGGAGCCGGCCACCACGAGGGTCGCCAGGGCGCCGGCCGCGGCGCTCGGCGGCATGAACGCGAAGGTCACGATCGCGATGAGCACGACGCCCAGGATGAAGATGATCTCCATGACGTGCTTGGGCAGCTCGCCCAGGTAGTTGATCACCCGCACCGCGCCGGTGGAGATGCCCAGCGCCCGCCGGTACTCCCCGGTCACCTCGTCGGTCTTGCCGGTCAGGCGCACCTCCCGGAACCCCTGGATGCCCATCAGGAAGTAGCGGGCCAGCGGCACCCGGATGTCGATCACCTCCTGCGCCGCCCGGCGCTGGCGGGGCCGCAGGATCGCCAGCAGCAGGGTGCCGCTCAGGGCGAAGTAGGCGACCGCCAGGAAGCCGGGCAGCGGCGCGATCACCAGCAGGGCGATCGAGGCGGCCAGGATCGTGGAGGCCTCGCTGACGATCGTGATGACCGAGGAGGTGAAGTAGACGTAGCTGCGCTGGATCCCCTCCTCCACGACCCGCAGGTACTCGCCGACGCTGCGGGAACGGAACACCGGGTAGGGCAGCCGCAGGATCCGGCGGAACATGTCGCTGCCGTACTTGGTCGTCAGCCGGGCCGAGAAGCCGTGCATCCACCAGCGGAAGAAGAGCCCGAGCGTGTTCTTGCCGACGATCGAGACGACGACCGCGACGATGAGCCAGAACACGATGGTGTGCACGTCCTGCACGCCCGTGAACCGCTGCACGGCGCCCACGATGGGGCCCGGGTCCTCGGGCGAGCCGAGCACCTGCACGATCGGCAGCACGAGGGCGACGCCGACGAAGTCGCCGATGGAGATGAGCACGGAGCACACGACCGAGAAGACCATGCCCCGCAGCTCGGCCCGCGAGTAGAGCCGCTGCGGCACGCGCTTGGAGAGGAACGAGGCCACGGTCACCCCTCCCCGTCGCGGCCCGTCGCGCCGCCGGCGCGTTCGAGCTCCAGGTCGTGGGCGACCATGCGGGCGACGATCTGCTCGAAGGCCGCGGTCGGCGCCCAGCCCAGCTCGGCCCGCGCCAGCGAGGCGTCCCCGCGCTGCTCGAAGGCCTCCACCGGCCGGAACAGCGCCGGGTCGATGCGCACACGGGACTCCCAGTCCTCCACGCCCGCGGCCCGGAAGGCGGCCCGGACCAGCTCCCGCACGGTGCGGCTCTCCCCGGTCGCGACCACCCAGTCGCCGCCGCGGGGGTGCTCGCCCATGCGCAGCATGGCGTCCGCGTAGTCCGGCGCCCAGCCGAAGTCGCGCGCGGCGTCCAGATTGCCCAGCCGCAGGGTCTGCTGCCGGCCCAGGGCGATGCGGGCGGCGGCGAGGGTGATCTTCCGGCTCACGAAGCGTTCCGGCCGGCGCGGCGACTCGTGGTTGAACAGGATCGCGTTGGAGGCGCGCAATCCGCCCGCCCGCCAGGCCCGCACCGAGTGCACCGCGAGCGCCTTGGCCGCCCCGTAGGGGTTCACCGGGGCGATGGGGGTGGTCTCGTCCTGCGGCGCGGGGGCCCGGCCGAAGATCTCGGCGCTGGCCGCGTGCACGAGGACGGGGTCCCCGCCCCGTTCGCGCTGCCGCTGCAGCTCCGTCAGCAGCGCCACGACCGCGACGCCGTTGACCAGGGCGGTGCCGACCGGGTCCTGCCAGGAGGCGGCGACCGAGCTGATGCCGGCGAGCGAGAACACCCGGTCCGGCCGCAGCTCCCGCACGAGTCGGGCCAGGCCCTCGGCGTCGGCCGCGTCGCAGCGGTGCAGGACGGCGCCGGCCACGGGCTCGGGGCCGGGCTGCTCGCGCACCGTGCCGTGCACCTCCCAGCCGTCGGCCACGAGCCGCTCGGCCAGGTAGGAGCCGTCCTGCCCGGCGATCCCGGTCACCAGAGCACGCCCGCTCATACCACGACTCCCTCCCGTCCGGCCTCCGCCCGGGCGAGGGCGAGATCCGCCTCCACCATCATGCCGACGAGCTCCTCGAAGCGGACCGTGGGCTCCCAGCCGAGCTTGCGGCGGGCCTTGGCGGCGTCCCCGATGAGCAGGTCCACCTCGGCCGGCCGCATGAAGGCCGGGTCCTGGCGGACGTAGTCGCGCCAGTTCTCGATGCCGGCGCTCGCGAAGGCGAGGCGCACGAGCTCCTCCACCGAGTGGGTCTCGCCGGTGGCGATGACGTAGTCGTCCGCCTCGTCCTGCTGGAGCATGCGCCACATGGCCTCCACGTAGTCGCCGGCGAAGCCCCAGTCGCGCTTGGCGTCGAGGTTGCCCATGACCAGCTCGTCCTGCAGTCCCAGCTTGATGCGGGCGACGGCGCGGGTGACCTTGCGGGTCACGAACTCGACGCCCCGGCGGGGCGACTCGTGGTTGAACAGCACGCCGCTGGAGGCGTGCATGCCGTAGGACTCCCGGTAGTTGATGGTCATGTAGTGCCCGTAGACCTTCGCCACCCCGTAGGGCGAGCGGGGCCACAGCAGCGTCGTCTCGCGCTGCGGGACCTCCTGCACGCGGCCGAACATCTCCGAGCTGGAGGCCTGGTAGAAGCGGACCGAGGCGGGGTCGGAACCGGCGAACAGGCGCACCGCCTCGAGCATGTTGAGCACGCCCAGGCCGGTCACGTTCGAGGTGACGCCCGCGTTCTCCCAGGAGTAGGCGACGAAGCTGATGGCGCCGAGGTTGTAGACCTCGTCCGGTGCGGCCGCGTCCAGGGCGCGCAGCAGACTGGAGGGGTCGGTCAGATCGCCCGTGTGCAGCCGCACCTCGGGCACCTCCCGCTCGACGAGCGCCCGCTTGGGGTTGGACTGGCCGCGGATCAGCCCGTGCACCTCGTAGCCCTTCGAGAGCAGCAGCTCCGAGAGGTAGAGGCCGTCCTGTCCGGTGACGCCCGTGACGAGCGCGGATCTGGTCATGTCGTGTCTCCTTCCGGGGGGGCCGTTCGGGGGGCCGGCAGTCCGGCCAGCGCGCGGGCCAGGCGACCCCGGCCGGCTTCAGGGGAGTATCGCTCATGCCAGCGTCGCAGATTGCGCCGGACGAGCTCCTCCGCGGGCAGGGCCCGGACGGCCTCGGCGATGCGCTCGGCCGCGTCCCCCGCGTCGCCGGCCCGGAACACCCAGGGGTAGCCGGGGCCGACGACCTCGGGGATGGCGCCGGCGTCGCTGACCACCACGGGCACCCCGGCGCTCATGGCCTCCAGGGTGACCAGGCCGAAGGGCTCGTCCTGGGTGGAGGGCACGACGAGCAGCTCGACCTGCCCGAGCAGCTCGGCCGGCTCGACCCAGCCGAGGGTGCGGCAGCGCTCGCCGAGGGCGGCGAAGGCCTCCCGCACCGGCCCCTGGGCGGACTCGTCGTCGAAGCGGACCTCGCCGGCGACCACGAGCTCCAGGTCCATGCCGCGGCCGAGGAGCTCGGCCACGGCCCGCGCGAGCACGTCCGCGCCCTTGCCGGTCGACACCCGGCCCAGGAAGCCCACCCGGACGCGCCCGTCGGCCCGTTCGGCGCGGGGCGGGGTCTCGACCGGCCGGCCCCAGTTCGCCAGCACGCGCGTGCCGGGGATCCGCTCGGCCATGGCCCGGGAGGGGACGAAGGCGGCCAGGGCGCCGACGCGCGCGATGCGCGCGAGCAGCCCGTTCGCACCGTCCGCCCACCAGTGCAGGTGCACGACGCGGCGGGGCAGCCCCGCGGTCGCCGCGGCCGGCACGAGCCCGTTGGCCCAGAACAGCGCGGGCCGGTTCCGGCGCGCCCAGCGACGCAGGCCGAGCATGTAGCCGGCCCGGCCGCGGCCGGGGATCGCCGTGACGGGCAAGCCCCGCTCGCGCGCCGCGGCCACCAGCTCGCCCGGTTCGACCGGGCCGACGACCCGGACCGGGCGCCCCAGCTCCCGCAGGGCCGCGGCGATCGACAGCTGCATGACCTCGCCGCCGCCGATGCGGCCGTTGTTGGCCGCCACCACGGTCTCGCCCGCGGCCGGCGCGCCGGGGCCCCCGCTCGTGCGGCCCGCGGCCGGGCGCGCCGCAGGCTGCGGGCGCAGCTCGAGCCCCGCGTAGACCTCGGCGATCCGGGCGCACATGCCGGCCACGTCCGGCCAGCACTCCGGCAGGGGCGCGGGGGGCTCCTGCAGCGCCTCGAGCATGCGCTCGGCCACCTCGCCCGGCTCGGGAGCGCCGCCCGGCTCGGCCAGGTCCACGAGCCGCCTCCCGTCGAGGATCTCGGGATTGCCGCCCACGCGCGTGGCGACGGCCGGCAGTCCGGCGGCGGCGGCGTCCAGGAGGGTGTAGGAGGCGTTCTCCCACACCGAGAGCTGCACGAGCGCGTCGGCCCTGGCCATCGCCTCGACCGGGTCGGTGAAGCCGGGCAGGGCGACCGCCTCCGCGATCCCCAGCCGGGAGGCGGTCCGCCGCAGCAGCTCCTCCTGCGGCCCGGTGCCGGCGATCTCCAGGGTCGCGCCCGGGCGGCTGCGGCGCACGATCGCGAACGCCTCCAGCAGGGCGGGCAGGTTCTTCTCCGGGCTCAGCCGGGACAGGGACAGGAAGTGGGGGGCCTGGCCGGGCCGGGCCCGGCGGCGCTGCGGGCCCCGGTCCACGCCGTTGCGCACGAGCAGCACCTCGCGGCGGGGCCGCCACTTGTCCACCAGCGCGTCCCGCGTGGCCTCGGACACCGCCAGGACCGCGTCGGCCCGGCGCAGCCGCAGCGCGTGCAGCGCCGCCTTCGCCCGCGCCCGCAGGGGGGTGCCGTGGTAGACGAGGTCGTCGCGGGCGATGCCGTGCTCGGTGGTGACCAGGCGCACCCGCCGGTCGACCGCCAGCACGGCCGCCGCCACGACGTCCGCGTAGCCCAGGTGGGCGTGCACGACCGAGGGGCGCACGAGCCGCATCGCCCCGCGCAGGCTGCGCACCGAGGCGGCGAAACCCGCCTCCGGGCCGAACGGGGCGGCCACGACCGGGCGGCCGGAACGGCGCAGCCGCTCCGCCAGCTCCCCCGGCGGGCACAGCACGACGATCCGCCAGCCGGGGACACCTGTGCGGCTGACGTCCAGCACGTGCCGCGCGACCCCGCCGATATCGGCCACGGGCACGAGCCACAGGGCGGTGCGCGGCGCCGCCCCGCCCGCGGCGCCGCCGGCCCCCTCCGCCTCGCGCACGACGTTCAGAACCACGCCTCCAGCCTCTCCAGCGCCGTCCAGAAGCCCTCGCCCTCGTTCACGTGCCCCTGCCAGATCTCGGGGATGAAGCTCGCCCGCGGCGCGAGGCGCTCGAGCTGCCCCGCCAGCTGCGGCCAGTCGATCTCCCCCTCGCCGATCTGCAC
>JAUNLB010000015.1 GCA_030532485.1 Pseudoclavibacter sp. | reverse complement strand
CGGCTAGATCCGCCTCCACCCTGGCCTTCAGCACCGGATCCTTGGCGACCTTCCGCTGTTGGGGGCGGGTTCGTCGGCGCTGCGCGACCACGTCCGCGCTCACTGCCTGGTAGCCCCGCCTCTTCGTCGAGTTCCGTCAATCTCCCGCGAGATGATGGAGGGGCATCGCCCCGGGTGACGAGCGGTTCTATGCACTCCCCAGCCCGTTTGGCCGGCCGCGGAGAACTCCGGCCTCTCCTCGAACATCGACGCACGCCTCGTCATCCGCCCCTCCCTCGCACACCACCCCCACTGACCAGGAGTGTTGCGTAGACGCCACGACACCACCGCTCCAGGCCCAGGGGCAGGCGGTTCGCACCTGGCATCTCTGGGAACGGGAGGTGCGTGCCGTCCCCGGTCGGACGGTTGTCGATCCGGAGACGGGAAGCTCGAGCGTTCGTATCCCCGACGCCTACCGGGATCCGGTACCGGCAGCCTCGGCCCCGCCACACGGTCTGAGGCAGGCCTGCCACTGAGTTCGTGGAGCGGGCCTCCCCGCCCCGTCGAACCAGCCGCCCCGCCGGTTCCGCGCCCACTTCGGGAACCGCCCCGCCGCCTGCACCCTCCGGTCCGAGCGGCCTGAGCGGGCCGAGCGGAGCGGGAGGCGCGCATCCGGAAGGTCCTGGCCGGGCAGGGCATGGGTCCCAAGGAGGTCGAGGACGCCCTCGCGGGCCTGCGCGCCGCCGAACTCGGCCACCCCGAACCGCTCGCCGAGGTCATCCGCCGCGCCCGCGAACAGCGTCGACGGCACGGTCAGGCCTCCGGCGGCCCGAAACGACCCTTCCGACCCCGGGGCCGTCCCGGAACCGACCCCGACCGCGGCATCGGACGCTGAAACGGCACCGCTCCGCCGCCCGGGGGATGCGGACATTCGCCCGCACCGCCGATCCGCTCCTCCGGGCGGGGCGAATATCGTGATGCACGCCGGGCCCGGACGGCCCGATGCGTCCGCGGTCCCGCGGGGCGTAGAGTCCCGTCGCCGGAAGACGCGGCCGGTTGGAACGCTGCTCCCGCAAGCCTGCGGGTCGAGAACGAACGGAGGAGGACGGCGTGGACGAGACGCGCACGCTCGAAGTGCGAGGCCTGCACAAACGCTACGGGGACCGGCAGGTGCTCCAGGACGTCTCCTTCCGGATGCGGCCCGGCCGGCTCACCGGCTTCGTGGGCGGCAACGGGGCGGGCAAGACCACGACCATGCGCTGCATCCTCGGGGTCGTGCGCCCCGACGCCGGCGAGTGCCTCATCGACGGCCGCCCCCTCGCGGCCGCCGACCGCTCCCGCTTCGGCTACATGCCCGAGGAGCGCGGCCTGTACCCGAAGATGGGGGTGGCCGAGCAGATCCGCTACTTCGGCGAGCTGCACGGGCTGGACCGCGCCACCGCGACCGCGAACACCGAGCGGCTGCTGGCCGAGCTGGGACTGGCCGAACGGGCCCGGGACAAGGTCCAGGCCCTCTCGCTCGGCAACCAGCAGCGCGCCCAGATCGCGGTGGCGCTCGTGCACGAGCCGGAGCTCCTCATGCTCGACGAGCCCTTCTCCGGGCTCGACCCGGAGGCCGTGGAGGTCGTGCTCGGCGTGCTGCGCGGCTACGCCGATCGCGGGGCGCCGGTGCTGTTCTCCTCCCACCAGCTGGACGTCGTGGAGCGGCTCAGCGACGATCTGGTCGTCATCTCGGACGGCCGCATCCGCCTGGCCGGCGACCGCGCCGAGCTCCAGGCGGCCCACTCGCGCGGCCTGTACCGGCTGGAGGTCCCCCAGGACGTCGGCTGGCTGCGCGAGCTCCCCGGCATCGAGGTGGTCGAGTTCGACCGAGGCGCCGCGCTGTTCCGCGCCCCCGGCGAACAGGAGGCGCAGCGCGTCCTGCGCGCCGCGCTGGACCGCGGCCCGGTGACCGCCTTCGGCCCGCACACCGTGCGCCTGGCCAGCATCTTCCAGGAGGTCCGCTGATGCACACCGAAACCGTCCCCGTCCGCTCGCAGACCGCTCGCACCGCCAGGCCGCTCGGCGCACTCGCCGGCGTCCGCCTGGTGGCGGTCCGCGAGATCCTCGTCACCGTCCGGTCCAAGGCGTTCATCGTCTCCTTCCTGATCAGCATGGTCTTCGTCGGCGGCGGGGTCCTGCTGGGCGGCCTGCTGATCCCCGCGCTCGCCGGCGACGCCCCCAGGGTCGCGGTGACCGCCGAGACCGAGGCCGCCGCGCGGGCCGCGGAACTGGACGTCGTACGCTCCGGCAGCGCCGAGCAGGCGGTGCAGGCGGTACGGGACGGGGAGGCCGACATCGCGGTGCTGCCCGTCTCGGCCTTCGCCGGGCTGGAGCTGCACGACGAGGAGGGCGGCCCGGCGCAGCTGAGCCCCGGGGCCGAGTTCTTCCTCGTCGGCGACGAGGAGGGCGACTCCGGGGTCTCCCGGGACCTCTCGATCGTGCCCGACACCTTCCTGCTCCAGCAGCCGGAGCGCGCGCCGTGGATCGGCATCGTGCTGCCCGGGCTGTTCGGCCTGCTGTACTTCACGACGGTCATGGGCTACGCGAGCGCGGTCTCCGTGAGCGTGGTGGAGGAGAAGGCGACCCGCATCGTCGAGATCCTGCTGTCGACCCTCTCGCCGCGCACGATCATGGCGGGCAAGGTGCTGGGCATGAGCACGATCGCCCTCGCGCAGAGCGCGGGCATGCTGGGCCCGCTCCTGGCCGCCGGGGCGGTGCTCGGGATGCTCGGCGCGGTGCCGGCGATCGCGCCGGGGCTCCTCTGGTACGCCCTGTTCTTCGTCGTCGGCTTCCTGCTCGTCGCCTCGCTGTACGCGGCGGCCGGGGCCACGGTCTCCCGGCAGGAGGAGGTCGGCTCGGCCACGATGCCCCTCATGTTCCTGATCATGGTGCCCTACATCCTGTCCTTCCTCGCCGGGCAGAACGAGACCCTCATGACGGTCATGAGCTACGTGCCCCTCTCCTCGCCCATCGCGATGCCCAGCCGCGTCGCTCTGGGCGCGGCCGAGTGGTGGGAGCCGCTGCTCTCCTTCGCGCTGCTCGTCGGCACGGCCCTGGCCTGCATCCCGATCGGCGCCCGCATCTACGAGAACTCGGTCCTGCGCACCGGCCAGCGGGTGACGCTGCGCGAGGCGCTGCGCCGGGCCGAGTGAGCCGGCCCCCGCAAGCCCTGTCCGTCCGGACAGTTCCGCTTGCGTGGAGGAGACGGCCAGGCGGGTCATCGCCGCGCCTCGCAAGCCCTGTCCGTCCGGACAGTTCCGCTTGCGGATGGCGGAGCGGCGCCCCGATGCGAGCCCTGTCCGTTCGGACAGTCCGCTTTGTCGGAACCCCTCGGGCGACCTCGGCCCGGGACGCCTCCGGCTTGTCGCACTCCGACGTGAGGCGGGCGCGTCGCGATGGCGCGCCCGTAGCGTGTCCGGCACAGGAGACGCCGAAAAGGCGCGTCCGGCGCAGAGGGCGGCGAAGAAGGCCCGTCCGGCGCCGGGGCCGCCGAAAGGATTTCAGGGAGGACACCGTGACCGAGGCCGCAGCGAGCGAGAGGCTCGACACGGGCGCCGTCGACACCGCATCCGTCGACACCGAGCGCATCGGCGAGGTGCTGCTGGGCCGGTGGAAGCGGGAGCGCCTGGTCGCCCGGGCCAAGGCCGCGGACCCCGCCTACCAGCGCGACGACGCACTGCCCATGCCCGAGCACCGCGAGCGCGTGCTGGGCCAGCTGCGCCGGCTGGCCGAGGACGGGGCGGTGAACATCGCCTTCCCCCGTCGGCTCGGCGGCCAGGAGAACCACGGCGGCAACATCGCCGGCTTCGAGGAGCTCGTGCTGGCCGACCCGAGTCTGCAGATCAAGGCCGGGGTGCAGTGGGGGCTGTTCGGCGCGGCCATCATGCACCTCGGCACCGAGGCCCACCACGACGCCTTCCTGCCCGGGGCGATGTCGCTGGAGACCCCCGGGGTGTTCGCCATGACCGAGACGGGGCACGGCTCCGACGTCGCCTCCATCGGCACGACCGCGACCTTCCTGCCGGAGACGCAGGAGTGGCGCATCGACACCCCCTTCCGCGGGGCCTGGAAGGACTACCTGGGCAATGCGGCCCGGCACGGCCGCGCGGCGGTCGTGTTCGCCCAGCTCGTCACCCGCGGCGTGAACCACGGCGTGCACGCCTTCTACGTGCCCATCCGGGACGAGCACGGCGAGTTCCTGCCCGGCATCGGCGGCGAGGACGACGGCCTCAAGGGCGGGCTGAACGGCATCGACAACGGCCGGCTGCACTTCACGGACGTGCGCGTGCCGCGCCGGAACCTCCTCAACCGCTACGGCGACGTGGACGAGGACGGCATCTACACGAGCCCCGTCCCCAGCGCCGGGCGTCGCTTCTTCACGATGCTCGGCACCCTCGTGCAGGGGCGCGTCTCGCTCGACGGCTCCGCCGCCGTGGCCGCCAAGGCGGCCCTGCAGATCGGCGTCCGCTACGGCAACGAGCGCCGCCAGTTCCCCGGCGCGGGCGGCGAGGAGACGGTGCTGCTGGACTACCGGCGCCACCAGCGGCGGCTGCTGCCGAGGCTGGCGGCCACCTACGCGATCTCCTTCGCCCACGAGCAGCTGCTGCAGAAGTTCCACGGGGTCTTCTCCGGCGAGTCCGACACCCCGCAGGAGCGGGAGGATCTGGAGACGCTCGCGGCGGGCCTCAAGGCGCTGAGCACCTGGCACGCCCTGGACACCCTGCAGGAGGTGCGCGAGGCCTGCGGGGGCGCCGGCTTCCTGGCCGAGAACCGGCTCGTGCAGCTGCGCGCGGACCTGGACATCTACACGACCTTCGAGGGCGACAACACGGTGCTGCTGCAGCTGGTCGGCAAGCGGCTGCTCGGCGACTACGCGAAGCAGTTCCGGGGCGCCGACGCCCGCCGCCTGGCCCAGATCATGGCCGGGCAGGCCACGGGCCGCTTCCTGGACGGCTCCGGGCTGCGCCGGGTCGGGCAGGCGCTCGCGGACCTGGGCTCGACCGCGCGCTCGGTCGGCCGGCTGCGGGCCCCGGAGGCGCAGCAGGAGCTGCTGACGGCCCGGGTGGAGACCATGATCGGCGAGATCGCCGGCCGACTGAACCGGGTGCGGGACGCCTCGGACGCCGAGCGCGCGGCGGTGTTCAACGAGAACCAGCACGAGCTGATCGAGGCGGCCGCCGCTCACGTCGAGCTGCTGCAGTGGGAGTACTTCACGCGCGCGCTGGACGAGTTCGAGGGCCCCACCCGCCAGGTGCTCACCTGGCTGCGGGACCTGTTCGGCCTGGTCCTGGTCGAGAAGCACATGGCCTGGCACCTGCTGAACGGCAAGCTCTCCGCGCAGCGGGCGGCCGCGGTCACCCGCTACGTCGACCGGCTGCTGGCGCGGCTGCGCCCGCACGCCCAGGACCTCGTGGACGCCTTCGGCTACGGGCCGGAGCATCTGCGGGCCCGCATCGCCACCGGCGCCGAACGGGACCGGCAGGAGGAGGCGCGCGAGCACGAGCGGGCCCTGCGGCAGTCGGGCCGGGCGCCCGCCTCGGAGCGGGAGCTGGCCGAGCGCGTCTCGCCCGCGTGAGCGGGGAAGTGCGGGGCACGAGCAGCGGCTCGACCGGGAGAAGGCGGTCCGAGCCGCGTGAGCGGGGAGGGCCGTCGATCGCTCGGGCGCGCAGGCCGAGGGGGTAGGTTCGGGGCATGACGTTCAACGACAACGCCCGCCTCGACACCTCCCGCGTGCAGAAGCGCGGCCGCGGGGCGGTCGCGGGCGCCACGATCGGCGGCGGCTCGGTGATCGGCGCGATCGTGCTGTTCTTCCTCTCGCAGTTCCTGGGCGTGGACCTGACGGGCCTGGCCGGCGGCGGGCTGGAGGGGCAGGGGCAGGAGCAGGCCTCCACCTTCGAGGACTGCAAGACCGGCGCGGACGCGAACGAGCGCGTCGAGTGCCGCATGGTGGCGGTGGAGAACTCCCTGGACGCCTACTGGTCCTCGCAGGCGGGGGCGCTGGGCGTGCGCTACCGCACCCCCGGCTTCGTGGTCTACGAGGGGCAGACGCAGTCCGCCTGCGGCACCGCCTCGAACGCGGTCGGCCCCTTCTACTGCCCCGCGGACCAGAGCATGTACCTGGACGTCGCGTTCTTCTCCCTCATGGAGCAGCAGCTGGGCGCCGAGGACGGCCCGCTGGCCCAGATGTACGTCGTCGCCCACGAGTGGGGGCACCACATGCAGCACCAGCTGGGCGTGCTGCAGCAGATCAGCCAGCGGGACACCGGCCCCACCTCCGACGCGGTCCGGCTGGAGCTGCAGGCCGACTGCTTCGCGGGCGCCTGGATGAAGTTCGCGGCCACCACGCAGGACGCCCAGGGAGTCGCCCTGCTGAAGCCGTTCACCGAGGAGGAGCTCCGCAACGCGATCGGCGCGGCCCGCTCGGTCGGCGACGACCACATCCAGTCCCAGGGCGGAGGCGGGGTGAGCCCGGAGTCCTTCACGCACGGCACCTCCGAGCAGCGCCAGACGTGGCTCCTGACCGGCTACGAGGGCGGCTGGGGCCGCTGCGACACCTTCGCGGTGCCCGGCTCGCAGCTGTAGGGTATCTACCGGTATTGGTTTCACTCCCTTCGCGGTGCCCGGCTCGCGGTTGCGGGGTATCGACCGCTACCGGTTTTCGTTTCGTGGGGTCATGCGCTCCGAGAGGCCGCAGGGAGGAGAGGGCAGAGGATGTGATCGGCTTCCTCATCAAGTACCACCGCCCGAGCGGAGAGGGCGAGCTGTGGCAGTTCCACGGCGAGGACGGCCCCGAGCGCGCCCTGGAGCAGCGTTTCGTCCTGGAGCGCGAGCGCGAGAGCGAGGACTGGGAGATCGCCACCCTGGAGAGCGACTCGCTGGAGACGATCCGGCACACCCACTCGCGGTACTTCACCGGCCCCATGCGCGTCGTCGCCCCGGTGTGCTCGTAGACTCGCGCGTCTTCGGCTGCTTTTTTGGTTGTCGTTCCGGTTTCAGTGTTGGTACACTCCTCGGTGTGAGCGCGCGCGAGATCTACCCGAGTGCGCCCATCGTCCTGGTGGCGATCGAGGTGCGGCACTCCTTGATCGAGCCGTTGGATCGCAAGCAGACGAAGGACGTGTCGGCGCTGATCGGGGGGCTGTTGCCCTTGCCGAGCGAGATGACTGTGGCCTCTATTACCGTGTCGACGGGTCCTGACGGCCAGCCGGTGCAGCATCAGGCGACCACTCGTATCCCCAGGTGGACGAGCCGCGACAAGCGAACCGCCCTGTCGATCCATCCGGACAGCCTGGTCATCGAGACCACCGACTACGGCAGTTATGATCGGATGCGTGCACTACTCGGCGCTGCGCTCACCGCCCGTTACGAGGCCGCACCCCCCGCTGGAGTCGAGCGGATCGGACTTCGGTACATCGACGAGATCAGGGTCCCCGCCGAGAGCGGCAGCGGCATGCCCGCATGGGAACAGTGGGTAGACCCCTCCCTGCTGGGGCCCAGACACATCGGGGCGGGTTCGGGCCTCGAGCCGGTGGTCAACGAGGGGGTCTTCGTCTTCTCCGGTGGTGAAGATCGCGCATTGGTGCTGAGGTACGGCGTGCAGAGCGACTACGCCGTGCAGTCGACGCCCGAGCTGCGGCGGCCGTTGCCGCCTCCGGGCCCGCTGTTCAAGTTGGACATCGACAGCTTCTGGCAAGCGGCCGACGAGGTTCCAGAGTTCAACGTGGAGCGCATCCTGGGTCAGACGGACGCGCTGCACGAGCCGGTGCGCGGGGTCTTCGAAAGCGTGATCACCGACCGCCTGCGGGAGGAAGTGCTACGACATGGTTGACATACTGATGCGGAACGCGGCCGTCGAGTCGGCCATAGGGTCGCGCGCCACGGCGGGCGACTTCCCGTTCGTTCGGAGCCTGACGGAGACCCGACTCACCCCTCCTCGTCTGACGACTGAGGCCGGTGGGCTTCGGGGCGAGGCCCGTATCCTCCATGACGATGCCGACGAGCTTCACAGGCGCCGCCTCGAGCATGAATGGCGCACCCGCTCGGCCGAGCGCGGGAGAGCCGGTGTGACGTCGATGCTGGCGGAACTCGCCGAGTTCGGGTTCGCCTGGCGTGATATCGCTCGGATGGTCGGCGTGAGCGTGCCGGCGGTGCAGAAATGGCGAAAAGGCGAGAAGGCTTCGGGGGACAGCCGTCGTCGGATCGCAGGCCTCCTTGCCGCGTGCGATCTCATCGCGCGCCACTCCCCGGTCGAGGAGATCGCCTCCTGGTTCGAGATGCCGCTCTCGCCGCCGGTTCCTGTCACACCGATCCTGCTCTACGCGGCTGATCGCGTCGATCTCGTGTTCGATTTCGCGACGGGTCATGTCGACCCGGAGGATCTGCTTTCGCAGTTCGACCCGGAATGGCGCGAAAGATACCGATCGGACTTCGAGGTCTTCGAAGCGGGCGACGGGAACCGATCGATTCGCATGAAGGGCTGACCTTGGGCAGGGACCTCGAATCGCCGTACGAGGGGGGTGCCCCGAACTGGGACGCCCTCTACCGCGCGCGCGGGGACGAGGTCTCGACAGCTCGGCCGATCTTCACCGGCGACGTATTCACCGGGCTGCGCCTGCCCGGGGCGACGGGGAAGGTCAAGGCGCGTTCAGTCGTCGTCCTCCAGCACCCCTGCTCCATGCGGACGAACGGTGTCGACCTCGCCTGGCGCGTGCTCGTCGCCGAGGCGACGAGCCGAAAGGAGATCGGCGAGCAGGGCTGGCGTGACGGAAACTACAATCTGATGCCCCTTCCCGAGATATGTCCCGAGGCGGCACGTCGTCGCCGGCACCAGGCTGCTGACTTCGACAAGCTCTACACGGTGGCACCGGTCGACCTGCCCCTGGCATCGCGAATCGCCATCTTGTCGCCGTTCGGGGTGAACCTCCTTCTTCAGCGCTGGGTGCACTACAGCTCTCGGGTCGTGGTACCCACCCACCTCTTCCACGAGCAGACGGTGGCGTTCTATGAGGAGGCCGATCTGATCGAGGAGTGGTGCGACGAGACCGGCGGCGACGATCTGAAGGCGGAGACGCGGGCGTGCGTGGACTGGCTGCGCGAGGGAAGAGAGGGGCCGAGCTACCAAGAGCTGCTGAAGGATCCGCAGTCTCACAGCATGATCCGCAGGGCGATGCGTCGGGAGCTGAGAGCACGGAACGGTGTTTGAGGAGGACGATCCGGTCACGGTCGAAAAGACCCAGCAGCTCGCCGGTCCCTTTGTCGGACGTGGAGGCGCTCGATCGTGCCCGTCGGATCCACGAGGCCCCCGCCGCGCCGACTCGGGCCGCCGTCAGCTCTTGACCCCGCCGGCGGTCAGGCCGGAGACGATGCGGCGCTGGAAGATCAGCACCATGATCACCAGCGGCACGGTCACGATCGTGCCGGCCGCCATGATCGTGGCGTACGGCTGCACGTAGGGGTTGTCGCCCGCGAAACGGGCGATCGCGACCGTGACCGGCTCGGTGGAGCCGTTCGAGAGCTGGCTGGCCAGCAGGTACTCGTTCCAGGAGGCGATGAAGGCGAGGATCGCGGTCGTGAATACGGCGGGGGCCGCCAACGGCAGGATGACCTTCGTGAACGCCTGCAGCCGGGTGGCCCCGTCCATGCGGGCCGCCTCCTCCAGCTCCCAGGGCAGGTCCTGCAGGAAGGAGGTGAGGGTGTAGATCGTCAGCGGCAGTGCGAAGGAGATGTTGGGGACGACCAGCGCCTGGTAGCCCCCGATCCAGCGGAGCTCCGCGAACAGCTGGAACAGGGGCGTCACCAGGGCCACCCCGGGGAACATCGAGGCGGCCAGCACGAGCCCGGTCACCAGCCCCTTGCCGCGGAAGCGCAACCGGGCCAGGGCGTAGGAGACGGTGACGCCCAGCAGCACCGCCAGCAGGGTGGTCGCGCCGCTCACGACGAGGCTGTTGCGGATCGCGGCCAGGAAGTCGTTGCCCGCCTGTGTGGAGAGGGCGGCCCGGAAGTTGTCGAGGGTCAGGTGGCTCGGCCACGGGGTCGTGTCGAAGGTGTAGCCCGGGTCCCGGAGCGCGACGACGACCATCCAGTAGAACGGCAGCAGGCACCAGAGCAGGATCGCGGCCGCCCCCAGGTAGACGAACGGCCCGTTCCGCCGCCGGACGCGTCGCCGCGGGGGCGCCGGACGCTCCGTCCCGGTGCGCCGGGCGTCCGTATCGGCCTTCGCCTCCCGCCGTTCCCGGTCGGGCGCCGGACGGTCCGTCCCGGCGTGCTCGGCGTTCCCGTGCTCGCTCATCAGCGCTCCGTTCCCGCGGTCCGCACCGCGTTCGCCCCGAGGAACTTCACCATCACGAAGGCCGCCCCGAAGACGACGAGGAACACGATCGTGGACAGCGCGGAGGCGCTGTTGAAGTTGCCCTGCCGCATCTCGGCGGTCACCAGGATGGACATGGTCGTCGTCGGGGTGCCGCCGGCGGCGCCCTGCATGATCGCCGGCAGATCGTACATGCGCAGCGCGTCGAGGGTGCGGAAGAGGATCGCGACCATGAGCGCGGGCTTCACCAGCGGCAGGGTGATGCGGGTGAACTGCTGCCAGCGGGAGGCGCCGTCCAGGCGGCTCGCCTCGTAGAGGTCGGAGGGGATCATCTGCAGCCCGGCCAGCAGCAGCAGCGCGATGAACGGGGTGGTCTTCCACACGTCGGCGACGATGATCGCCAGGCGCGCCTCCCAGACCCCCGTGGTCCACGGCACCTGGCGGCCCAGCAGGCTGTTGACGATGCCGCTCTCGGCGAAGATGAAGTACCACAGCTTGGCGGTCACCGCCGTGGGGATCGCCCAGGGCACGAGCACGCTCGCGCGCAGCAGGGAGCGGCCCCAGATGTTGCGGCCCATGACGATCGCGAAGCAGAAGCCGAGCGCCACCTCGAGCGCCACGGTCACGACCGTGAAGAAGAGGGTGACGCCGATCGCGCCCCAGAACTCGGCCCCGAGCGTGCCCGGCGGGCAGGAGCCCGGACCCGCGCCGCAGTCCTGCAGCAGCCACCGGGTGAAGTTCCCCGGCCCGGCGAAGCCGCCGTCCTCGAACATGCCGGTGTCCGGGTTCAGCGTCCGGTCCGCCCGCAGCGCCAGGTTCACGGCCTGCACGACCGGGTAGCCGATGACCAGCGCGAGCACGAGCAGCGCCGGAGCGACGAGCGCGGCGGCCTTCCGGCCGTCCGTGCGCCATCGCCGGAGCGGCGGAGCCTGCGCCTCGGGGGGAGCCTGGGCGGTCCGGGTCATGTGCCTCTCCTCCAGTTCCTCAGTCCTTCGCCGTCCGCCCGCCGGTCATCGGGCCGCGGTCGCCACGGCCGCATCGATGTCGCGCAGCGCCTGCTCGACGCTCCGCTCCCCGCTCAGCGCCGCCGCGACGTTGTCCCGGATCGCCTTGGAGACCGTGGCGTAGAAGGGGGAGCCGGGGCGCGGGGAGGCGTGCTCCAGCGCGGTCTTGAGGGCGGGCAGATAGGGGTGGGCCGCCACGAGCCCGGGGTCGTCGTACACCGAGGCGAGCACGGGCGGGAAGGACTGCTCGGCGAAGGCCCGCTGGTTCTCCTCGTTCTGGACGAAGGCGATGAAGTCCCGGGCGGTCGCCTTGTGCTCGCCGTAGACGTTGATGCCGTTGTTGTAGCCGCCCAGGGTGGAGGCGCCCGTCCCGTCCGGGCCGACGATCGGGGCGACGGCGAAGGAGTCGCCGATCGTCGAGGTCGGCTCGTTCCGGGCCGTGTCGTACATGTAGGGCCAGTTGTAGGCGAAGACGCTCTCGCCGGCCAGGAAGGCGAGGTTCGTCTCCTCCTCGGTGAAGCCGTTCGCCCGGGCCGGGACGTGGCCGTCCCGGTAGGCGGCCACGAGCGCCTCCAGCCCCGCCGCCGCGTCGGGGGAGTCCGCGGCGGGGGTCAGCCCGTCCTCGGCCACGATGCGGCCGCCCCAGGCCCCGACCGCCTGCGTCGCCTGCACGGTCAGGCCCTCGTAGTTCTTGAGCTGCAGCAGCAGGCAGTCGAGCCCGGCGGCCTCCGCCTGCGGGCAGTGCGCCAGCAGCTCCTGCCAGCTGCCGGGCGCCTCCGGCACGATGTCGGTGCGGTAGAACAGCAGTTGCGCGTTCGTGTTCTGCGGCGCGGCGTAGAGGGTGTCGCGGTACGTCGCGCTCTCGACCGTCGCGGGCAGCAGGCCCGAGGTGTCCAGCGACATCGGGCCGGCGAGCGGCTGCAGCCAGCCGTTGGCCGCGAACTCGGCGGTCCAGGTGACGTCCAGCGCCATGACGTCGTAGTCGCCGCTGTGGGCCTGCAGGGACTGCACGAGGGTCTCCCGCTGGCCGTCGCTCTCCTGGGGCAGTTCGTGCAGGGTGACCGGCTCCTCGGGGCGGGCGGCGTTCCACGCCTCGACGACGGGCAGGAGTTTGCCCGTGTCGTTCGCTCCCATCGCGAAGGTGATCGGGCCGCGGGCGTCCAGGTCCCGCTCCCGGGCGTCGCCGACGGCCGCGCAGCCGGGCAGTGCGAGGAGCAGAGCGGCGGCGAGCGCCGCAGAGGGGATCTGTCGCTGCATACCGGCCTCCTGTTTCCGCCGTTTCCCGTTCAGCTCTCCGGCAGGCGTTCGCCGGTCTCGGTGTCGAAGAGGTGCAGCTGCTCCGGGTCCGCGCCGACGCGCAGCACCTCGTCCGGCCGGGGCGGGTCGGCCGCGGCGACGCGCACCGCGATCTGCGGCTCGCCGGGCAGCCGCGCCCGCCCGTACACGTACGAGTCGCTGCCGAGCTCCTCGACCATGTCGACGCTCAGCTCCAGCCGGCCGGCGGGGTCCGGGCGCAGGTGCTCGGGGCGCACGCCGAGCGTGACCGCCCGGGGGCCGTCCGAGGCCGGGAGGCGCGCGCCGAACGCCGACAGCAGCTCGTGCTGCGCGTCGAGCTCCAGCAGGTTCATGGCGGGGGAGCCCACGAAGCCGGCGACGAAGACGTTGGCGGGGCGCCGGTACAGCTCGCGGGGGGCGGCGATCTGCTGCAGTTCGCCCCGGTCGAGCACCGCGACCCGGTGCCCCATCGTCAGCGCCTCGACCTGGTCGTGGGTGACGTAGAGGGTGGTGGTGCCCAGCCGCTGCTGGAGCCGGGCGATCTGCCCGCGAGTCTGGACGCGCAGCTTGGCGTCGAGGTTCGAGAGCGGCTCGTCCATGCAGAACACGGCGGGTTCCCGGACGATGGCGCGCCCCATGGCGACGCGCTGCCGCTCGCCGCCGGAGAGCGCCTTGGGCTTCCGGTCCAGGTAGCGGCTCAGATCCAGTATCTCGGCGGCCCGGGCGACGCGCTCGCGGATCTCCTCCCGCGGCCGGCCGGCGAGCTTGAGCGCGAAGCCCATGTTCTCGGCGACCGTCATGTGCGGGTAGAGGGCGTAGCTCTGGAACACCATCGCGATGTCGCGGTCCTTGGGGTCGGTCTCGGTGACGTCGACGCCGTCGATCAGGATCGAGCCGCTGGTGACCTGCTCCAGGCCCGCGAGCATCCGCAGGGTCGTGGACTTCCCGCATCCGGAGGGGCCGACCAGGACGAGGAACTCCCCGTCCGCCAGCTCCAGGCTCAGATCGCGCACGGAGGGCCGGGCGGCGCCCGGGTACTGCAGCGTGACGCGATCGAAGGCCACCGTCGCCATGGCTCCGCACTCCTTCCCCCGGACCCGGCCATCGTGGCCGAGAGAGCGTCACTATGCTAACCGCCTTCGGCGGGTTTGTGAACCGGTTTCCGCCGTGCTCGACCGGACGCGCTCCGGTCGGTGTGTCCGGCCGTGTCCCGAACCTCTCCGGTCGGAGGCCTCGACACCGCCCGATCCGACCGTCGCCGGCGTGTCCGCCCGCTGCGGCGGGCGGGGACGCCGAGGCGGACGACTCGCGGGACGCGAGCCTAGTCGCGCAGCTGGAAGCGTTCGACGACCGCGGCGACCTCCTGGCGGCCGGCCGGCGGCAGGCCGCGCAGCGGTCGGGGCAGGCAGTCCTCGTCGACCAGGCCCAGGTGCTCGGCGATCGCGGCGACCACACGCAGACTGCCGTATTCGCGGAACAGGCTCCACAGCGGGTCCAGCCGCGAGAACGCGGGGCGGCCCGCACCCTGCTGGGAGACGCGGTACAGGTCCAGCGCGAGCCAGGGGAGCGTCCCGGCGATGACCGAGTACCAGGCGTCGCAGCCCACCGCGATGCCGGTGGCGGCCTGCCAGTCGCCGGACAGGCCGATCGTCAGTCCCGGCGCCGCCTGTCGCAGCGCCTCCAGGCGCACGCGGGCCACGATCCGGTCCGCGGGCAGCCCCTGCACCTTGATGGAGGCCACGCGGGGCAGCTTCGCCAGCTCCCCGAAGAGCTCCAGAGTGAAGTTGAAGCCCGTCGTGGCCGGATTGTCGTAGACGATGATCGGCAGATCGCCGGCCGCGTCCACCGCCGCGAACAGGTCGTACACCTCCTCGGCGCTGAGCGGCTGGTAGGAGACGGGCGCCAGCAGCAGGGCGGCGGCGCCGGTCGCGTGCGCGTCCTCGGCGTGCCGCAGCACATCGCTCGCGCGCACCGCGCCGATGCCGGCGATCACGGGCTTGTCGCCGGCCTCGGCCGTCGCGACGTCCAGGGCGAGCCGCCGCTCGTCCCGAGAGAGGTAGGCGTAGGAGCCGGTGGAGCCGAGCACCGCGATGCTGTCCACCCCGGAGCCGGCGAGCCGGGCGACGAGCCGCGCGAAGGCGGCCTCGTCGATCGCGTCGTCGCGCATGGGGGTGAGCGGGAACGCGCTGAGCCCGGTCAGGGGGGATGCGGGCTGGGACATGCGCAGGGAGCCTCCGTGCCTGGGTCGTCGTGCCGGGGTCCCGTCGGGGCCCGGCGGTTCGCGGGCGCGCCGAGCCGGGGACGTCCGGCCCGCCCAGGGCATCGTACGGGAAACGGGCGCCGCGCGTCGCGCGGGCCCCGGTGCACGGCCCGGGCCGTTCGGCCGGGCGCGTCGAGACCGCCAGATCCGCCGGGCGAACGAGGTCCGCAACCGGGCCTAGCGCTCCAGCAGCGGCCGGTAGAGGCGCTCCACGAACTCGCCGATCGCGCCCTCGATCGTGACCCGGTCCCGGATCAGCCTGGCCCGCCGCGCGAGCGGGACGAGGTCCGCCTCCCGCAGCGCCCGGGGGATGTCCCGGATCGAGCCGATCACCAGGCCTGCGCCCTCTCGCCGCAGCCAGCGGGCGAGCGCGTCGTGCTCCAGGGTGAGCACCGGCAGGCCGCAGCCGAGGTACTCGAAGGCCTTGTTGGGCAGCACCGTGGCCAGGTGGGCGTCGTTGAGCTCGTCGTTGAAGCCCGCCCAGCCGGCGTCGAACTCCGGCAGCCGGGTCAGCAGCTCGCGCGTCGGCAGCGTCTCGTGCAGCACCATGCCGGGGAGCCGTCCGGCCAGTTCGCGATACTCGGGCATCGGCCCCCGGCCGGGGAAGACGTGCAGCTCGGCCCCGGAGGCGACGATGGCCGTGAAGATCTCGCGCAGATCGTAGTGGCCGCGGGCGGTGGAGAGCGTCCCCTGGTAGACGATCCGCAGCGGCCGCCCGTCCCGCGGACCCGGCTCCGGCAGTGTCGCCGGGTCCGGCAGGTCCCGGGCGAGCGCGTAGTTGGGCAGCACCGCCCGCAGCGGCGGCACCCGGTAGCGCGCCTCGATCTCGGTCAGCAGGCGGTCCGAGACCGTCACGAGCGCGTCGCTGCCCTCGATCGCGGCCCGCTCGGCGGCGATCGGGTCCGGCGGGTCGGGGAAGCCGTCCTCGTAGGGGGTCTTGCGCAGCGACTGGAAGTCGTGCACGTCGTGGACGATCGGCACCCGGCCGCCGGCGATGCGCTGACAGGCGACGGTGAGCACATCGGGCAGATTGTGGTTGTGGATCAGATCCGGCGCGAACGCCTCGATCGTCTCCGCGAGCCGCTCGTCCGGATCCACCGGGAGCGGGAACCATTCGTCGAACAGCTCGTCCCCGCTGCCGTACAGCCCGCTGAGCGTGCGGCCCTGGTACGCGAAGCCCAGGGTCAGATCCGGCATCGCGCCCCGCAGCCCCACCGCGTACTTGAGGGTCTTGATGCAGGGCTGGCGCTGGACGAACAGGACGCGGGTCACGCGCCCGGCTCCTGCCCCACGGCTCCGGCCCCGTCCGCCCCGTCCGGGAAGCGGCGCTTGATGAACTTCGCGGGGGAGCCGGCGACCACCGTGAACGGCTCGACGTCCTTCACGACCACCGAGCCCGCCCCCACGATCGCGCCCTCGCCGATCGTCACGCCGGGCAGGATGACGCAGGCCATGCCCACCCAGGCGTCCCGGCCGATGCGCACGGGCCGGGACTCCCAGCCCTGGTGGGCGAGCGGCGTGTCCGGGTCGTCCGTGCGGTGGTTGGCGGTGTGGATCATCGCGCCCGGGCCGATGTTCGCGTCGTCCTCGAAGACGAGGCCGCCGAAGCCGTTGATCCAGCAGCCGGAGTTGAACTTGACCCGGTCCCCGAGCTCGATGTTCCAGCCGTTGAGCCAGGTGATGGTGTCCAGGTAGAAGCAGTCGGCGCCGACCGACTTCGCGTCGTTCGGCCGGAACGCGATGACGCGCTTGGACGTGTCGGTGATCATCATGGCGGGTGCCTCCTCATCGGGTGCGCGGTCTCATCGGGCGGGCGCTCCGGGGGCGCGGCCGAGCGCGAAGCGCTCGACCCCCGGCCAGCGCTCGGGGTCGGTGACGTCGCGGCCGTCGGCGAGCACGCGCACGCCCGGCAGGTCCTCGGCGGACAGTTCCGCGTATTCCGGGTGGTCGGCCTGCACGACGGCCGCCTCGCAGGGCTCGCCCAGGCGCAGCGGGGTCAGGCCGAGCGCCCGGAGCTCCTCGTCCGAGAACAGCGGGTCGTGCACGAGCGGCAGAGCGCCCGCCTCGGCCAACAGGTGCGCGATCGGGAAGACGCCGGAGTGGAAGGTCTCCTTCACCCCGCCCCGGTAGGCGGCCCCCAGCACGGCCACCCGCAGCCCCTCCAGGCTCAGCCCGTGCTCCCGCAGCCGCTCGGCGAGCGCCCCCACCAGGTGGGCGGGCATCTCCTCGTTGACCTCTCGGGCGGTGGCCACGAGCCGGGCCGCCGGGTCCCCGGCCAGGTACAGGCGCGGGTAGACGGGGATGCAGTGCCCGCCCACGTAGGCGCCGGGCCGGTGCAGAGCGCTGAAGGGCTGCGAGTTGGCGGCCTGGGCGATCGTCTCGTAGTCCACGCCGATGGACTCCGCGTAGACGGCGAAGGTGTTCGCGAGCGCGATGTTCACGTCCCGGTAAGTGGTCTCGGCGAGCTTCACGAGTTCGGCGGCCTCCGCGCTGCCGACGGACCACACCCCGTTGGGGCGCGGCAGCTCCGGCCGCTCGTCGAAGCGCAGCGCCCGCCGGTAGAAGGCCTCGGCCCGCCGGGCGCTCGCCTCGTCCAGGCCGCCGACCAGTTTCGGGTAGCGGCGCAGATCCTCGAAGATCCGGCCCGAGAAGACCCGCTCGGGACTCATCGCCACGAACAGGTCCCGGCCCGGCCGCAGCCCGGAGCCGGCGGCCAGCGCCGGGGCCAGGCGGTTCCGGGTCGTGCCGACGGGCAGGGTCGTCTCGTAGCAGACGAGGGCGCCGGGCCGCAGCGCCCGGGCCACCGCCGCGGTCGCCGCGTCCACCGCGGAGAAGTCCGGCCGCGCCTGCTCGTCCACCACGAGGGGCACGACGATCACGACCGTGCCGGCCTGCGAGACCGCCTCGGCGGTGTCCGTGGTCGCGCGCAGCCGGCCCTCGCCGATCGCCGCGGCCAGCAGCCGGTCCAGATCCCGTTCGCCGGGGAAGGGTTCCCGGCCGAGGTTCACGAGCTCGACCACGCGGGGGTCGACGTCGACGCCCAGCACCCGCAGCCCGGCCCCGGCGAAGTGCACGGCCAGCGGCAGCCCGATCTTGCCGAGCCCGACGACCGCGACGGTCCGCTCCCGCTCGTCCGCCCCGTTCGCTTCCTGGTAGTCGTTCATGCGCTCGCCTCCCGGTTCACGATCGCCGTCTCCGTCCGGGCCGCGGCGAGGACGCGCTCCGCGGCCTCCAGCGCCGCCCGCCCCTCGGCGAGGCTCGCCAGCGGCGAGCGGCAGGCGCCGCGGCGCACGGCGTCCCGCCAGGCGGCCAGCTCCCCGGCCAGGGGCTGCGCGGCCCGGACGGGCAGCTCGCGCGAGCCGCCGCTCGCGGGCCGCAGGGTCGCCCGCTGCTCGAGCAGATCCGCCTCCAGTCGGCCGAGCGTGCCGAGGACGAGGATGCGGCGCTCGCGGCAGGGCGCCAGCCGGCTCGCCCGCTGGCGCAGCCGGACGCGGCCGCCGGCGGGCCGGGCCAGTTCCGCCTCGACGACCGCCTCGTCCTCGCAGCCCCGCCCGGGCTGCGTGCGCACGACGGCGCGCAGCGGCTCGTAGCGGCCGCCGAGGCACCACAGGACGAGGTCGATGTCGTGGATGAGCACGTCGGCCACGACCCCGACGGGCATCTCCCGGTCCGGGAAGGGGCCGAGCCGCTCGGTCCGCACCTCCAGCACCCGGCCGAGCTCGCCCTCCCGCAGCGCCCGGCGCAGTGCGGCGACCGCGGGGTTGAAGCGCTCCACGTGCCCGGCCGCGGCCGCCAGGCCGCGTTCGGCGAAGCAGTGCTCCAGCCGCCGAGCGCCGACGGAGCTCGTGGCGACCGGCTTCTCCACGAGCGTCGGCAGCCCCGCCCGCGCGAGCCGGAGCCCGAGCCGTTCGTGCAGCGCGCTGGGCGCCGCCAGGATCGCGAGCTCGGCCTCGAGCGGCGCCTCGTCCAGATCCGCGGCGACCGGCAGCCCCAGGCCGCGGGGCAGGGCCGGGTCGACGACAAGCACGGGACGCACCCCGTCCAGCCCCTCGAGCGTGCGCAGATGCCTCGCGCCCATGACCCCGGCGCCCACGACCACGGCCCGCAGCGGCCTCACGGCCGGCCCCCGAAGGAGCGGACGGCCGCCACGATCCGGGCCAGATCCGTCTCACTCAGATCCGGTCGCACCGGCAGCGAGAGCACCTCGGCGCTCGCCCGCTCGCTGACCGGCAGCGAGGGGGCGGGATCCGGGGCGTAGGCGGGGATGCGGTGCAGGGGCAGCGGATAGTGCACGGCGGTGCCGATGCCGGCGGCCGCCAGGTGCTCGGCCAGCTCGTCGCGGCGCGGGTGGCGGACCGCGTACTGGTGGTACACGTGCCTGGCGCCGGCGGCCTCGACCGGCGTCACGAGTCCCGGGACGTCCCGGAGCCCCTCGTCCAGGCGGGCGGCGTTGCGCCGGCGCGTCTCGGTCCACTCCGCCAGCCGGCGCAGCTGGCAGCGGCCGATCGCGGCGGCGAGCTCGGTCATCCGTTCGTTGCAGCCGACGATCTCGTGCCGGTAGCGCTGCTCCATCCCCTGGTTGCGCAGCAGCCGCACGCGCCGGGCGAGGGCGGGGTCGGCGGTCGTCACCATGCCGCCCTCGCCGGTGGTCATGTTCTTGGTCGCGTAGAAGGAGAAGGCGGCCAGCTCCCCCATGGTCCCGGCCGGCCGGCCGCGCAGCCCGGCCAGGTGGGCCTGGGCGGCGTCCTCCAGCAGGAGCAGCCCGCGTCGGCGGGCGAGGCCCGCCAGCCGGTTCGCGTCGGCCGGGTGGCCGTAGAGGTGCACGGGCACGATCGCCGCGGTCCGGGGGGTGATCGCCGCCTCGGCGGCGTCCGGGTCGATGCAGAGGGTCGTCTGCTCCACGTCGACGAAGACGGGCACGGCGCCGCTCAGCCGCACCGCGGCGGCCGTCGCCGCGAAGGTGAAGGCGGGCACCACGACCTCGTCGCCCGGGCCCACGCCCGCCGCCAGCAGCGCGAGCTGGAGGGCCGCGGTGCCGGAGGCGACGGCGATGCAGAAGCGGCCCTCCACGGTCCGCGAGAACTCCTCCTCGAAGGAGGCGACTTCGGGCCCCTGGGCGAGCCGGCCGCCGGCCAGCACGCGGTCCACCGCCCGGCGCTCCTCCCGGCCGATGAGGGGCCGGGCGAGCGGGACGGGGGCCGGCGGGGCGCTCATGCGCCCTCCTGCGGGCGCAGGCCGTGCTCGGTCTCCAGGAAGACCTCGCCGTCCAGGGCGGTCCACCTGCCCCGGCCGGCCGGGCTGAGCCGGCGCCCGGCGTGGTCGACCCAGCCGATCCGGCGCGCCGGCACCCCCGCCACCAGCGCGTGGGCGGGCACATCCCGGTTGACCACCGCTCCGGCGGCCACGAGCGCCCACGGGCCCACCGTCACCCCGCCGAGCACGACCGCCCGGGCGCCGATCGCCGCCCCGCGGCCGATCCGCACGCCCGTCCGCTCCCAGCCGCCGGGGCCGACGGGCCGTCCCGACCGGTCGATCGCCCGGGGTCGGGGATCGTTCGTGAGGCATGCGGCCGGGCCGATGAACACGCCGTCCGCGAGCCGGGCCGGGGCGTAGACGAGCGCGTGGTTCTGCACCTTGCAGCGGTCCCCCAGGACGACCCCCTCGTCGATGTAGGCCCCCCGGCCGATGATGCACTCCTCGCCGACCACGGCGTGCTCGCGGATCTGCGCGAGCTGCCACACGACCGTGCCCGCGCCGATGCGGGCCGAGGGGTCCGTCTCCGCGGAGGCCATGACCCGGGCCGGCGGCAGCGGCTCCGTCAACGCCCCACCTCCTCCACAATCTGCACTGATCCTCCCCCGATTCTAGCGGCGCGGCCCCGCCCGGCCCAGGGGGAAAAACGGTGAACTCCCGCCGGAAGCCCAGTTTTCCGGCGGACTGCTCGCCGGTCGGCAGCCGGTAGCGTGGAGCGAGGCGCCGGTGAACGACGCCGACCGGCCCGACGAGGAGGAAGCAGCGTGGCCGCTGACAGCGGAGGTCCCCCCGAACACCGCGGCGCGTGCGGGCCACACCACGGCGAGCATGGGCATCGTGACCGTCCCCCCGAACGCCGCGGCGCGTGCCCGCAACTCGCGGACGGGCGGTGGCACCGCCTGCACCCGCTCTCGCCGTGGCTGCGCGGCGGCCTGCTCCTGCTCACGGCCCTGGGCTGGTTCCTCGGGCAGTTCGGCGGGGATCTGCTGCGCCTCCTGCTCGCGGCCCCGCAGACCCTCCCGGACCGGTTCCGGGACCCGACGGCCCCGGTCCTGCTCGGAGCGGCGTTCGTGCTGGCGCCGCTGCTGATCGTCGCCGGCTCGCTGCTGTCCTGGCGCTGCAGCGCCTTCCGCATCGCCGCGGAGGTGGTGGAGGAGCGCCGCGGGGTGCTCAGCCGCCGCCACCGGCAGGCGAGGCTGGACCGGGTGCAGAGCGTGGACGTGCGCCGACCGCTGCTCGCCCGCCTGTTCGGCCTGGCCGGACTGCACCTGGACACGGCCGGCGCGGACGGCGAGATCGGCCTGAGGTATCTGCGCGCGGACCAGGCGGAGCAGCTGCGGGCCGAGATCCTGCGCCTCGCCTCCGGAGCCAAGCGGCGGGCGACGGATGCCGCGACGCCAGCGGAGGCGCGGCCGGACGGGGCGGGGCCGGTCGAGCCGGGGGGCGGGCTGGCGGATCTGGTGCGGCGGCGCATCGCCGAGTTCCAGGAGGACCCCGCGGACGCGGCGCCGCCGGCCTCGCTCGTCCGGCTCGGCCTCGGCCGCCTGCTGGGCTCCCTGCTGCTGGAGGGCGGGATCGGCGTCCTGCTCTTCCTCCTGATCGGCGCATCCGCCCTGGGCGCGGTCCTGCTGTTCGCGGCCGGTTCCGGCGCGGGCGTCCCGGCGGAGCTCCGGGGGATCCTGGCCGCGGTGTTCGCGCTGTCCTGGCTCCTGCCCTCGGCGGCGGTCGTGATCGGCTCGGCGGCGAGCCGGGTGCTGCCGAATCTGCGCTACTCCGTCATCGGCACGGTCGACGGGGCGCGGATCACCCGGGGCCTGTTCTCCGTGGTCAGCGAGACGCTGCCGCCCGGCCGGGTGCACGCGGTGGAGCTGCGCCAGCCGCTGCTCTGGCGGCCCTTCGGCTGGTGGGAGGTGCGGGCCGTGCGGGCGGGGCGCAGCGGTTCCGAGGAGCAGGGCGAGCAGGGCGTGGGGCGCACCGTACTGCCGATCGGGAGCTTCGAGGAGGCCCGGCGGGTGGCGGTGCTGCTCATGCCCGCGCTCGCGGCCGAGCCGGTCTCCCGGGCCCTCGCGGTCGGGGCCGGCAGGCCTGTCCCGGGCGATCCGTACACGCGCTCGCCGCGGGGCGGGGCGCTGGTGCGCCCGCTCTCCTTCCGCCGCTCCGGGCTGGCGCTCGTGGACGGCGTGCTGCTGGCCCGTTCGGGGGCCCTGACCCGGCGCATCGGCGCGATGCCGCTGGAGCGGATGCAGTCCGGGCAGCTCTCGGCCGGGCCGCGTCAGCGCCTGGCGGGCGTCGCGACCGTCCGGGCGCACCTCGTGCCCGGGTCGGTGGCCCTGGCCTGCCCGGTCGTGGCGGGCCCCGAGGCGGGGCGGCTCTTCGAGCGCCTGCGCCGCGGCGCGGTCGAGGCGGCGGCGCGGGACACCTCGCACCGCTGGCGACAGGCCGCCGCCCGCACCGCGGTCGAGGCGGCCCGCATGCGCCTGGCCGCCGCGTCCGGAGCGGGGGCCGCCCCGGATCCGCGGGACCTCGCGCTGCTGGAGGCGCTGCGGGTCCACGAGGAGCGCGAGGAAGCGGACCGGACGGGGGCGGCGTGAAGTCGGGCGGCGGCCGGGACGGGCGGCTGGGCGTCGGGGTGATCGGCGACGGGCCGCTGGGCCCCGTGCTCGCCTCGGGGCTCGCGGGGGCCGGGCACGCGATCGTGGGCGTGTGCGCGGAGGGGGAGCGGGCCGTGGACCGGGCCGACGCGCTGCTGCCGGGCGTGCCGCTGCTGCCGTCGGAGCGGGTGGTGGAGCGCAGCGAGCTGGTCCTGGTGGACGTGGACCGGCCGCAGGAGCGGCTGGAGGCCTTCCTGGCGGAGCGCACGCGTCGGCGCGAGTGGGTGGCCGGCCAGCTCGTGGTCCACACGGCCCCCGGCTTCGGCACGGCCGTGCTGGCCGGGGCCTTCGACCAGGGGGTGATCCCGCTGGCCATCCATCCGGCGATCGCGGCGACGGGCACCTCGCTGGACCTCGCCCGCCTGCGCGAGGCGTGGTGCGCGGTGACGGCGCCGCGCCCGGTGCTGCCGATCGCCCAGGCGCTGGTGGTCGAGCTCGGCGCCGAGCCGGTCGTGGTCGAGGAGTCGGACCGCCCCGTCTACGCCGAGGCGATCGCCACCGCGACCGGGTTCACGGCGTCCATCGTGCGCCAGGCGACCTCGCTGCTGGCCGGCATCGGGGTGGAACGGCCCGGACCGTTCCTGTCCGGCCTGGTCCGTTCAGCGGCGGACAACGCCCTGGCCGACGCCTCGCCGGAGGACTTCACGCCGCCGCAGGGGCCGGTCTGAGCGGCCGGCTCCGGCCACGGGCCCGGTGTCCGCAGAGGCGGCCGGTCGTCGCTTCGCTGCTCGTCGGCGCTCACGCCTCCGGGCTCAGTCCGCGTAGGCGGCCAGCCGGTCCTCGGCGAAGGCCGCGCGCAGATCCTCCAGCGCGACGGGGTCCAGGAGCACGACGGACTCCTCGCCGATCGTGTCGGTGCCGCTCGTGGGCATCGTGAAGAAGGCGACGTCCTCGGAGCGGACGTCCTTCAGCTGGGAGGCGAGCTCCAGGATGCGCTGGGTGGACAGCCCCGCGTCGCTGGCCAGGTGCGGGGTCATGCCGCTCAGCAGGCCGGTGAGCTTGGCCGGGTCGCCGAGTGTGCCGCTGGAGAGCACGGTGCGCAGCACGCCGCGCAGGAACGCCTGCTGATTGCGCACGCGCTGGTAGTCGCCGTCCTGGAAGGGGTATCGGGCCCGCACGTAGACGAGCGCCTGCTCGCCGCGCAGGGTGATCTGGCCCTGCGGGAAGTCGTAGCCGTCCAGCGAGAACGCGGTCTCGTTGTCCACGGTCACCCCGCCGAGCGTCTCGCTCAGACCGCGGAAGCCCTCGAAGTCGACGATCGCGACGTGGTCGATGCGCTGTCCGATGAGGCCCTCGACGGTCTGGACCATGAGCGGCACCCCGCCGTAGGAGAGCGCCGCGTTGATCTTGGCCCGGCCGTGGCCGGGGATCTCCACCCAGCTGTCCCGCATGACGGACATGATCTGCACCGAGCGCCGGTCGCCGGAGACGTGGGCGACCATGACGGCGTCCGCGCGGTTGCCGAGCCCGTCCAGCAGCGAGCCGCCCTGTTCGCCGCGCGCGTCGCTGCCGAGCAGGAGGACGTTGAGCGGGGGCTGCGCCCCGTCCCGCCCCCGGGCCGGCTCGGGCCGCTGCTCCGGGAAGGGGTCCTCGATCCGCTCGATCTGCTGGATCGTGCTGTTCAGGAACCACAGGGCGCCGCCCGTCGCCAGGGCGAGGACGAGGCCGACGGCGAGCAGCAGCCGGGCCAGGCGCCGGCGCCCGGGGCGCGCCACGCCCGCCTCGCCGCCTGCTGCGGACCGCTCCGCCTCGGATTCCGGGGACACGCGGGTCAGTATGACACGGGACCGCCCGCGACCTCCCTGAGCGCACCGGCGCCGTTGGTATCGGGGGCCCTCCCCAGTTCGCAGCCAAAAAAACGAGCAAAATTTTATTTTCTCGCGAGAAGCTGTGAGGGGTGCCTCGGGGTCGGCCCTGCGTCCACTACCTTTTTTGGCCTCTAAAATGAGGGATTAATATTTTTGCCCTCCGGACGGCTTCCCTTCCGTCAAAAGTTGCTGTACCGTTATCCAGGTCGTCGAAGTTCGCACCCCGCCGGGGTGGTCGTGTGGTAGCGCGCAGGATCTCGCGCTCCCCTCCAGCCTCCGCCGCCGTGCCGTCGCGCGGGCTTCGAGGGCGCGCCAGGGGGAGGAGAAGGCATGAGCACCATGTTTTGGCGGGAGTCGACCGTCGTGGACGACTCCCGGATTGAAGATGAGATAACCTCACGAAATGCTCCGGAGGTTCCTCCAGCCGTCGGCGCGGAGGCCGCGGACGGGAAGGGGGATCCGATGGTCGCACCGGCCGCGAACCGGCCCCGTTCCCCGGAGCGCCGTCCTCGCGACGAGCTCGGGATGCCCGCGGGCATGTACCCCCGCACGGGACGCGGCTCCTCCGCTGCGGCCCGTCCCGGGCGCGCCGCCCGGCGTCGCCGCGACTGGCGCTTCAGCTACGCCCGCAAGCTCTGGCTCACGGACCTGCTGGTCGGCTTCACGGTCGTCTTCGGCGCCCAGATGCTGTGGCCGGGGACCCGCTCGCACCAGGTCCTGCTGCACAGCGACGTCACGCTGCCCGGCTTCACCTACCCGTGGCTCTCGCTCGCGCTCGTCGTGCTGTGGATGCTCTCCCTCACCTTCTTCGACACCCGGGACCACCGGATCGTCGGCGGCGGCGCGGAGGAGTTCAAGCGCGTGGCCACCGCCACCTGCGCCGTCTACGGCGCCGTCGCGGTGGTCGCCTTCCTGCTCAACGTCGGGGTCGCCCGCGGCTACCTGCTCATCTCCTTCCCCGCCGGCGTGGGCCTGCTCATCCTGTCCCGCTGGCTGTGGCGGCGCTGGCTGCAGCGCCGCCGCCGCGGCGGCGAGCTGACCGCCCGCAGCCTCGTGGTGGGCTCCGAGGACTCCGTCGCCCACGTCATCGACGAACTGCAGCGTCGCGGATCCTTCGGGCTGCACCCGGTCGGCGTGTGCATCCCCGGCGGTCGCTGGGCGGCCCCGGAGATCGACGGGGTGCCGGTCGTCGGGGACCTGGACGACGTGGCCGACACCTTCGCGCAGCACGACGCGGACACGCTCGTGGTGGCCAAGTCCGAGCGCATCAGCCCGCAGATGCTGCGCGAGATCAGCTGGCGGCTGGACCCCGAGCTCAACCAGCTCGTGGTCGTGCCCGGCCTGCTCGACGTGGGCGGCCCGCGCATCCTCGCCCGGCCCATCGAGGGGCTGCCGCTCATCCACGTCGACCCGCCGCGGCTCGAGCGCCGGGCCCTGGTCACCAAGCGCATCTTCGACGTCGTCGCCTCCGCGTGCGCGCTCGTCCTCCTGTCCCCGCTCATGCTCGTGCTCGCGCTCGTCGTCAAGGCGACCTCCCCCGGCCCCGTCTTCTTCAAACAGCGGCGGGTCGGGCTGGAGGGCCGCCCCTTCACCATGTGGAAGTTCCGCACCATGGTCGTGGACGCCGAGGAGCGTCTGGCGGCCCTGCAGCGCGAACGCGGCGGACCGGGCAACGACGTCCTCTTCAAGATGAAGGACGACCCGCGCGTGACCCGGCCCGGCCGCATCATGCGGGCCTTCAGCCTGGACGAGCTGCCGCAGCTGTTCAACACCCTCGGCGGCAGCATGTCCCTCGTCGGGCCCCGGCCGCCGCTGCGCCGGGAGCTGGAGAAGTACGACGACTCGGTGTTCCGCCGCTTCCTGGTCAAGCCCGGCATCACCGGCCTGTGGCAGGTCAGCGGCCGCTCCAACCTGTCCTGGGAGGACTCGGTCCGGCTGGACCTCTACTACGTGGAGAACTGGTCCTTCACCGGCGACCTGTTCCTGCTGTGGCGGACGCTGCGTGCCGTCGTCGCCAAGGACGGGGCGTACTGAGGTGGTTCGTGCGCATCCGCCCCGGCCGGTCCCGCACGGCCGGGGCGTCGAAGGCCGCCCCGCCGCCCGGAGCGGACGGGGCCGCTCATGAGGGTCCTGCTGGTCAGCCCCGCCTTCCACGGCTACTGGCGGGCCATCGGCCTCGCGCTGCGCGCGCGGGGCCACGAGACCGCCTGCGTGCGCTACGACGACGCCCGCGGGCCGCTCGCCGCGCTCCGGCGCCGCGCGCTCGCCCGCGCCGCCGGACTCGGGCTGCCCGGCGCCGAGCGGCTGAGCCAGTCGGGGCCGCGCGCCATCGCCGCCCTGCGCGCCTGGCGCCCCGAGGCGGTCGTGGTCGTCAAGGGCGACGAGCTGGGCGAGGCCTGGTGGGACGCGCTGGACGCGAGCGGGGCGAAGCGGGTCGCCTGGTTCTACGACGAGCTGGAGCGCATGCGCTACGACGAGCGCACCCTCGCGCACATCGGCCCCGTCGCCAGCTACAGCCCCCGCGACGCCGAGCGGCTGGGCGTCGGCGGCCGGGCCGCCGCCTACCTGCCGCTCGCCCACGACCACCGCACCCCGCCGGCGCCCCTCGCGCCCCGGCCGGAGGTGAGCTTCATCGGCGCCCGGTACCCGAACCGGGAACGGCTGCTCGCCGAGCTGGACGCCCGGCTGGCGCAGCGCTGCGGCCGCGAGGCCCCCGAGGTGCGCGCCTACGGCCGCGACTGGTCGCCCGCGCTCGCGGACCGGATCCGCTCCGGTCACCGGAGCCCCTCCCCGGTGGCCGCCTCCCCCGGGGTGGACCGAGCCCGCGGCTACGGGATCATGGCCGCCTCGCTGGCCACCCTCAATCTGCACGGCGAACAGGACGGCTACACCATGCGCACCTTCGAGGCCTGCGGCTCCGGGGCGGTGCAGCTGATCGACCGGCGGATCCCGCCCGAGCTGTACGAGCCCGGCGAGGAGCTGCTGTGCGTCCGCGACGCCGAGGAGGCCGCCGAGGCGGTGCAGCGGCTGCGCGCGCAGCCGGCGCTCGCCGAGGGGATCCGGGCCCGGGCCCGGGCCCGCACGCTCGCCGAGCACACCTTCGACCACCGCGTCGCGGTCCTGGAGGAGATGTGGGCCTGATCCACCCCCGCGACCTGGCCGCCTGGCAGCGGTGGCAGGACCGGCAGGCGCCCCTCGTGCGGCGCCTGCGCAGGCGTCTGCGCCCCGCCGGCCCGCCGCAGCTGCGTCTGCACCTGCGCGGCGAGGAGCCGCGCCTGCTGGTGGCCCTCGAATCCGCCTCCCCCTCCAGCGTCGCGGCGAATCTGCGGATCCTGGAGCGCTTGAGCGATCTGGACCTCGCGATCCTCGCGCCCGCCGGTCTGGACCCGGCCCTGCTGGACCGGATCGGCGGGGCCTGGATCCGGCAGCCTGCCGCCGAGCGGCCGCCCGAGCGGCTGGGCGGCCTGCGGGCCGTGCTCGCCTCCGGCCACTTCCTGCCCGCCGGCGCCCGCTGCCTGGCGTGGGCCCGCGCGGCCCGGGCGCCCTTCCTGGTCGCCCAGCACGGCCTGATCACCCCCCACACCCCGCCGCTGCCCCGGGACAGCACCCTGCTCGCCTTCTCCGCCGAGGACGGCGAGTTCTGGCGCTCCGGCCGGGACGACGTCGTGGTCGCCACGATCGGCTCGCAGCTGTTCTGGGACGCCGCCGCGGCCCCGCGCCGGCGCATCGAGGGGGACGCCGCGCCGGTCTTCCTCGGGCAGCTGCACGGCGCCGAGCTGCCCTACCGGGGGCAGCTGCGGCGCGCGATCGACTTCTGCCGCCGGACGGGCGCCGACTACCGGCCGCACCCGGCCGAGCGGGACCGCCGCTCCCGGGCCGGGCACCGGCGCCTGCGCGCCGCGGGCGTGCGCGTGGACGCCCGCCCGCTGCCGCTGGCCGAGCTCGCCCGCCCCGTCGTGGCCGCCTTCTCGACCGGGATCGTGGAGGCCGCCGCGCTGGGCCTTCCCGCCTGGGTCTCCTACGCCGACCCGCCCGGCTGGCTGCGGGAGCTCTGGGAGCGCTACCGCCTGTCCCCCTACGGACGGGAGCCGACCCCGCCCCCCGTCCAGCCCCGGGTGGAGCCCCTGCGGGCCGCCGCCGAACTCATCCGCCGAACGATCGGAGCCGCCCCATGAACCAGGAGCACCCCCTGAACCGGGAGCAGAGCCCCGCCGAGGGCGCCGACCCGTACCCGCGGATCCTGTGCGTCATCCCCGTCCGCGGCGGCTCCAAGGGCGTGCCCAGGAAGAACATCCGGGACCTCGCGGGCAAGCCCCTCGTGGTCTGGACCATCGAGCAGGCGCTCGCGGCCAGGCCCGCCATGCGGGTCGTGGTGTCCACCGACGACCCGGAGATCGCGAGCATCGCGCGCGTCGCGGGGGCCGACGTGCCCGAGCTGCGGCCGGCCGAGCTGGCCCGCGACGACACCACCACCGAGGCGGTGATCCTGCACGAGATCGCCCGCGAGCGCGCCCGCGGCTTCGACCCGGAGGCGGTCATGCTGCTGCAGGCGACGAGCCCGGTGCGGCTGCCGGGGACGATCGACCGGGCGATCCGGCAGTTCGTCACCACGGGCGTCGACTCGCTCGTGGGGGTCGTGGCGGTCTCGCCCTTCCTGTGGCAGCTGCCGGAGCCGCAGGTGGCGGCCGGCGCCCCGGACGAGATCGGCGAAGCGGTCGTGCAGGCGGCCGCGGAGGCGGTGGAGGCGGCCGTCGAGGCGGTGGAGGCGGCGGCGGGCACCCCCTCCGGCAGCGCCGGCACGGTCGTCGGCACGGCCGCCGACGGCGCGCCCGTGGACGTCGTGCTCGCCCGCGCCTCCTACGACATCGCCGCCCGCCCGCGCCGCCAGGAGCTGCGCCCCCACGACGTGCTGTACCGGGAGACCGGCTCGCTCTACCTGACCCGCTGCGAGGTCTACGAGCGGGACGCGAACCGGCTGGGCGGCCGCATCGGCACCTTCGTCATGGACGAGCGGGAGGCGGCGGACATCGACACCGAAGAGGACTTCCAGGCCAGCCATCTGGCCGTGAGCGCCATGATCGAGGCCCGGGCGGCCCG
>JAUNLB010000014.1:1158-30196 GCA_030532485.1 Pseudoclavibacter sp. | reverse complement strand
TGCCCTGAGCCCCGCCCGCCACGGCGGCGTGCAGCGGGTGACGAGCCTGTGGGCGAGGCGTTACCATGAAGCGTGACCGGAACGAATCTGCTCGGCATCCCCGAGACCCGGCTGGAACCGGAGCCCGAGGTCCTCGACGCCCTCGCGTCCTCGCCTCCCACGCGCGAGGGGTGTTCCGCCGTCGCGCTGGCGCACCCGGCCTCCAGCCTCGCCTGGGCGGAGCTGGCCCGCACCGCGCGCGAGGAGGGCGATGCGATCGGCGCCTACGCCTTCGCGCGCGTCGGCTACCATCGGGGGCTCGACGCGCTGCGCCGGGCCGGCTGGCGCGGCCAGGGGCCCGTGCCGTGGTCGCACGAGCCGAACCGGGGGGTGCTGCTCGCCTTCTGGGAGCTGCGCGAGGCGGCCGAGGCGATCGGCGAGCGGGGCGAGCCGGAGCGGCTGGACGCCTTGCTGCGCGACGCGGACCCGCGGGCCGTCGAAGCCGTCCGCGCTCTGCGCGCCGACGGGCGGGACTGACGGGGCCCGAGCGAACGTGACCGTACGCGCGCATCCGCGCATCAGAAGGAGCTGAGGACATGCCAGGCGTAGCCATCATCGGCGGCCAGTGGGGCGACGAGGGCAAGGGCAAGGCCACCGATCTGCTCGGGGACCGCATCGACTACGTGGTCAAGTTCAACGGCGGCAACAACGCGGGGCACACGGTCGTCGTCGGCGACGAGAAGTACGCCCTGCACCTGCTGCCCAGCGGCATCCTCACCCCGGGCGTCGTTCCCGTGATCGCGAACGGCGTGGTGGTGGACCTGAACGTCCTGTTCCAGGAGATCGACGAGCTGGAGGCGCGCGGCATCGACACCTCCCGACTGCGGGTCTCCGCGAACGCGCACATCATCACGAACTACCACACGACGCTCGACAAGGTGACCGAGCGCTTCCTGGGCAAGCGCCAGATCGGCACGACCGGCCGGGGCATCGGGCCCAGCTACGCCGACAAGATCAACCGCATCGGCATCCGGGTGCAGGACGTCTTCGACGAGAACATCCTGCGGCAGAAGATCGAGGCGGCGCTGTTCCAGAAGAACCACCTGCTGGTCAAGATCTACAACCGTCGCGCCATCACGGTCGAGGAGATCCTGGAGCCGCTGCTGGAGAAGGCCGAGCGGCTGCGCCCGCTGGTGGGCGACACCTCGCTGGAGCTGCACCGGGCCCTGGCCGAGGGACGGACGGTCGTCTTCGAGGCGGGGCAGGCCACGATGCTCGACGTGGACCACGGCACCTATCCCTTCGTGACCTCCTCCACCTGCACGGCCGCCGGGGCCGCCTCCGGCTCCGGCGTCGGCCCGCGCGAGATCGACCGGGTCGTGTGCATCGTCAAGTCCTACATCACGCGGGTCGGGGCCGGCCCCTTCCCCACCGAACTGCACGACGAGTGGGGGGATCTGCTGCGCGAGCGCGGCGGCGAGTTCGGGACCACGACCGGCCGTCCGCGCCGCACCGGCTGGTACGACGCGCCGGTCGCGCGCTACTCGGCGCGCATCAACGGCGTCACCGACTTCGTCATGACCAAGCTGGACGTGCTCTCCGGCATCGAGCGGATCCCGGTGTGCGTCGCCTACGAGGTCGACGGCGTGCGTCACGAGGAGATGCCGGTCTCCCAGTCCGACTTCCATCATGCGAAGCCCGTCTACGAGACCTTCCCCGGCTGGCAGGAGGACATCTCCGGAGCCCGGGAGTTCTCGGAGCTGCCGCCCGCGGCCCGCGACTACGTGCTCGCGCTGGAGGAGATGTCCGGTGCGCGCATCTCCGCCATCGGGGTCGGCCCCGCCCGGGACCAGATCGTCCAGCGGCACGACCTGCTGGGTGCGGACGGCCGGTGAGCGGCGTCTCGGCCGCCGGGACGCCGCTCGAGCTGCCCGCGGCGGTCGAGCTGGCCGCCCCGGCCGACGCGCCGCTGGTCCGCCTGGAGCCGCTGAGCCCCGGAGGGATCCGCGAACTCGCCCCCGTGCTGCGGCGGCCCGAGGTGTTCGCGAGCGGCTACGGCGGGGGCCTGGCCGCGCTGCCGGCCGACGAGGCCTCGTTCTGCGCCTTCATGCGCGGCTACCTGCCGCCCGAGGGCCGCCCCGGCGTCGGCTTCCTGGTGCGGCTCGCCTCGGGGCCCGGGGCCGGCCGGGCCGTGGGCACCAGCTCCTTCCTGAACCCGGCTCCCGCCCGGGAGGAGATCGAGATCGGCTGCACCGCCTACGATCCGCGCCGATGGGGCTCGGTCGTCAACCCGGCGACGAAGCTCGCGCTGCTGGGCCACGCCTTCGAGGCCGGCTTCCACCGGATCGTGCTGAACGTGGACGGGCGGAACGAGCGCTCGCTGGCCGCGGTGCTGCGGCTCGGGGCGACGCGGGAGGGCGTGCTGCGCCGCCACCAGCGTCGGGCGGACGGCAGCTGGCGGGACACGGTGACCCATTCGATCCTCGCGAGCGAATGGCCGCGGGTGCGGGCCGGGCTGCTGGAACGTCTGCGAGACGCGGGCCCCGTATCGGTCGGAGACTGAGCCGGCTGCGTTCAGGGCCTCGCTCCGTGTTTCTCGCGGGCGTCGGAACCCGTCCCTGCTTCGCCGTGACCGATCATCCCGACCCCGGAACACCGACGAGAAACACATCGAGAAACCCGGACGCACACCGTCCGGCGGTCTTTCGTGCGCACACCTTCCAGGAGCTTGCGTTCCCGATGCTCCTGGAGGACGTCCCGGGCATCTCAGGAGCGGTACCGTTCTGCAAGACTTCTTCGGGGTTCCCCGCCGGCAAGCCCCTGAGCGTCGAGGGTGCGGCAGTGCCCGGCCTCGAGGAGGAGGGGCGAGGCGGATTCCACGGAGCGGACTCCTGAAGGCGCAAGAAACGACCCGGTGAATCCCGTCGGGCGCATCCGAGGATCGTGTCGGACATCAATGGGCGATGCTCCCGGAGCGGGGGCACTCTCTCATCGGATGCGGTACCGGGCGCCGTGGTCGGTCGAGACGAAGAAGAGGCGAGCGAACTGTCCCGCGCCCGACGCGGCCCGGGTTACGGGCCGCCCGCCGGGGCCTGGGGGGGCGGCCCCGCGCAGTGGCGGACGCCGCTCGCCTCCCTGCTGGAGCGGCGTCCGCCTCCCCCTGCTCAGCGGGTGATCGCCGGTCGCGGAGTCCCCCGACGTTGCGACGGCGTTCGCGCCCGCCCCCACAGGAACGCGATCTCGTCGCGGCTGCGGGACACGAGCAGCGGGGTCTCGGCCGCCGCGGCGCTCACCGGAAGGGGAGCGGGCCGCGGCGGAAGGACGGCCAGAAGCCCGGCGATCACGCACATGAGCACGCCGCTCGCGAGCGCGAGCAGCCCGGTCAGCTCCGGTGCGGAGACGCCGCCGCCGGGCGAGGTGCTCATGACCAGCGAGCGGTCGAGCCACACGGAGGCCGCGCCCAGTCCGCTCAGCAGCAGCCCGCCGGATGCGAGCAGGGGGAGCAGGACGGGGAAACGGTTCGTGCGCATCGGCTCGGCCCTCCGGTGTCGGGGTGCTCGTCGGGTTTCTGGATCCAGTCTGTCCGCATTCGCGGCCCCCGTCGTCTATCCCGAGGCCGAAGTCGCTCATCCGATCGGATGATCCGGGCGAGGGCCCGGATCCTCCGCCGGCCGAGGGCCGGCCGCGGGCCGAGAGACGAAACGGCCCTGCGCGAGTCCGCCCCGTCCGGGTACGATCCCAGGTACGCATGCGCACGTTCCGCGTCCCAGATCGCCGAAGGAGACCCATCGCATGACGCCCCCGAAGCCCACGCGGGCCACGCTCGCCAGGATGGTCGACCACACGCTGCTCAGGACCGATGCGACCGCCGAGGAGGTCGAGCAGCTGCTCCAGGAGGCCAAGGACCTCAAGGCCTATTCGATCTGCGTCTCGCCGAACATGCTGCCGCTGAGCGCCGACCCGGCCGGGATCAAGATCTGCACGGTCGTCGGTTTCCCCTCCGGCAAGCACCACTCCGGCATCAAGGCGGTGGAGGCGAAGCGGGCCGTGGTGGACGGGGCCGACGAGATCGACATGGTCCTCGACGTCGGTGCGATCAAGGCGGACCGCGCCGACCTGGTCGAGCAGGACGTGCAGGCGGTGCGGGACGCCGCCCCCTCGCCGGTCGTGCTGAAGGTGATCATCGAGTCGGCGGCGCTCACGGACGAGCAGATCGTCGCGGCCTGCCGAGCCGCCGAGGCGGGCGGGGCCGACTTCGTCAAGACCTCCACGGGCTTCCACCCGGCGGGCGGGGCCACGGTCGAGGCCGTCCGGCTCATGCGGGAGACCGTCGGGGACCGGCTCGGGGTCAAGGCCTCGGGCGGTATCCGGGATGCGGCCGCGGCGCTGGCCATGGTCGAGGCGGGCGCCTCCCGGCTGGGCCTGTCCGGGACACGCGAGGTGCTCGACGGGCTGAGGGACTGAGCGGCATGAGCGCCGCGGGGGAGCCGACGGCCGTCGGAGACGGCGGGCCGGACGGGGCGGTCCGGCGGTTGGCGGAGCTGCGGGCGAGCATCGACAACATCGACGCGGCCCTCGTCCACATCCTCGCCGAACGTTTCGAGCGCACCCAGCGGGTGGGCGAGCTGAAGGCCCGCCACGGCATGCCGCCCTCCGACCCGGAGCGGGAGCGCCGACAGATCTCCCGGCTGCGCCGGCTCGCGGTCGAGGCGCAGCTGGACCCGGAGTTCGCCGAGAAGTTCCTGAGCTTCATCGTGGCGGAGGTCATCCGGCACCACGAACGCATCGCGGGCGGCGACGCGGCGGGGCCGTCCGCAGCCGGGTGAGTCCGCCCGGACGGCTCCGTCGCCGCGATGCGGCCGCTCAGGCGGTCACGCCCTCCTTCCGGTCCAGTTCCGCCTTGCGGGGGAAGTACCAGCGCATGACCTCGCGCAGCTTGTCGGAGTCCTCCCGGGCCCAGTTGCGCATGAGTTCGGCGCCGAAGGAGATCGCGGTCACCGGCTTGGCGCCGGCGGCGATCATCCGGTCGAAGGCGCGGTCGTGGGCCACCGTGCTGATGCCGCCGACCGCGTCGGCCACGGGGAAGACCTCGTAGCCCTCGGCGAGCAGGTCCAGGGTCGGGAACGCCAGGCAGACCTCGGTCCAGAGCCCCGCGATCACCACCTTGCGACGTCCCGTCTGCTGGATCGCCGAGCGGAACTCTTCGTCCTCCCAGGCGTTGACGCCCGTGCGGTCGATCTCCGGCACGCCCGGCAGCTCGCGCCGGATCACCTCGGCGGTGCCCTCGTTGACCCCCATGTCGACGCCGACGGTGGACAGCACCACCGGGACCTCGTAGGCGGTCGCCAGACGGCACAGCGCGACGACGTTGAGGTCGATGCGCTCGCGGGAGGCGCTGGTCACGGTCTGATACTGCTCCGGCTGGTAGTCGATGAGCGCGAGCACGCAGTTCTGCGGCGTGAGCAGCTGATCGCTCCGCGGGTCCCGGACGGGCTCGGGGCGGGTCTTCGTCATGATGACTCCTTCGCGTCGTCGGCATGTTCTTCGCACGCGCCGCCCGAGGGGCCGCGCGGCGCCCGACATGATGCCCGCCGATCCTGACACGCCACTCATGATTCGCTGTGCGCACCGGGCGCGGACGATGGTCACCGCGCTCGCCCCCGCAGCGGGGTGGATTCGCTGTGCGCACCGGGCGCGGACGGCGCTCCGCGGCTCAGCCGCGGCGTTCGTGCGGGAGGGGCACGAGGCCTGCCGCGGCGTCGTCCACCATCAGCTCAGCTGCGGCGCTCGTGCCGCGCGGGGTCCGGTTCGCCCGGCACCTCGTCCGCATCGAGGTACTCGCAGGTGAAGGAGCCGTCGTAGCCGAACAGCACCCCCAGCTGCGGGTGGCGGAGCCCCATGGTGATGCGGAAGCACTCGGCCTCCTCGTCGAAGCGCTCCCGGAGCAGGCCGAGACCGGTCAGCGACGGCCGGAGCGGCAGGCGGAGCGGACCGACGGAGAGGCGCTGCCGGCCGGAGCGGATCGTCAGCCCGCCGTCCGGGGTCGCGCGGGGCGCCAGATCGATCGCCAGGCGCTGCTGGGCGCCCAGGTGGTCCACGATGCCCGTCGGGGTGGCGACCGTGGTCGTCTCGAAGCGTTCGACGCCGCCCGGGTAGTCGAAGCGGCGCACGGAGGTCACGACCGCGCGGCCCCGGGGATCCAGGCGGGGGAAGGTGCGGATCTCGAAGGGGACGTTCCGGCCGGGCCGGGTCGGCAGGAAGTCGCGCGTGCCGCCGAGCCGCAGGAGGGCGCCCGTCCACGGCGCCCGCACGTGGATGCGGTGCATGACGCCCCGGCCGATGCACACGCAGCCGGGTTCGAGGCCGGAGCCGAAGCGGCGCCGGAGCATGGGGTGCAGACGCCGGAACCCCTCGCCCATGGTCCGCTCGAAGATGGAGGTCACGATCGCATCAGCCCTTTCGGCGTGTCGGGAGCGTCCCGCGGCGGAGCGCAGCCGCGGGTTCCGGGCGGGCACGAGCGCGACCGCGCCGGTCCCGTCGTGCGCTGCGCCCGTGCCGCATGTCCTCGATTCCCACGCATTCGGACCCGGTCCCGCTCCGAGTCGCCACGGGGTCGCCGCCCCGCTCGCACTCGGGCCCGGCCGGCGATGTCCTGGCGCCCGGCCTCAGTCGCCTGCGAGCGGACCGAAGCGTGCGGGCAGGGCGGCGGTGCGGACCGCGCGCAGCTCGGCGACGGGCACGGTGAAGCGGTCCTGGACCTCCAGCTGCGCCTGCGGTCCGCTCGTGTCGCTCACCCCGATGCGCAGCACGGGGAAGCCGCGGGCCTCGCACATGGCCTGGAAGCGCACGTCCTCGTCGTGCGGCACCGCGACGAGCATGCGGGCCTGGGACTCGGAGAACAGGGCCGTCGTCGCGTCGATCCCGTCCCGCGCGCACAGCTCGGTGAGCCACACCCGCGCCCCGATCCCGAAGCGGCAGCAGCCCTCGGCGAGCGCTGCGGCCAGGCCGCCCTCGCCGAGGTCGTGGGCGGCGCTCAGCAGCCCCTGCCGGCCCGCGCCGATGACCAGATCGGCCAGCTCCCGCTCGGCGGCCAGCAGCGCCTCGGGGGGTCGCCCGCCGAGGTGCCCGTGGACGACGCCGGCCCACTGGGAGCCGGAGAGCTCCTCGCGGGTCGTGCCGAGCAGGTACAGATTGTCGCCCTCGTCCTGCCAGCCGCCGGGCACGCGGCGGGCGACGTCGTCGATCAGCCCGAGCACCGCGACCACCGGGGTCGGGTGCACGGGGGCGTCGCCGGTCTGGTTGTAGAAGGAGACGTTGCCGCCGGTGACGGGGACCTCCAGCTCCAGGCAGCCGTCCGCGAGGCCCTCGACGGCCTGGGCGAACTGCCACATGACCTCGGGGTCCTCGGGCGAGCCGAAGTTCAGGCAGTCGCTCACCGCGACCGGCCGGGCGCCGGTGGCGGCCACGTTCCGGTAGGCCTCGGCGAGCGCGAGCCTGGCCCCCTCCCGGGGATCGAGCTGCGCGTAGCGCCCGTTCGCGTCGAGCGAGACGGCGAAGCCGAGCCCGCTGCCCTCGTCGATGCGCACCATGCCGGCGTCCTCGGGGAAGGCGAAGGCCGTGTTGCCGAGCACGTAGCGGTCGTACTGCTCGGTGATCCAGGCCGGGTCGGCCAGGTTCGGCGAGCCCAGCAGGCGCAGGAACTGCTCCCGCAGCTCCCGGTCGTCGGCCGGGCGGGGCAGCGCCGCCGCATCGTCCGCCTGCAGCGCGTCGAGCCAGTCCGGGCGCCGCACGGGGCGCTCGTAGACGGGCCCGTCCACCGCGACGGTGCGCGGGTCCACGTCGACGATCCGCTCGCCGTGCCAGTCGACGACGAGCCGGCCGGTGTCGGTCACCTCGCCGAGCACGCTCGCCTCGACCTCCCACTTGCCGGTGATCGCCAGGAACTCGTCGAGCTTCTCCGGGCGCACGACCGCCATCATGCGCTCCTGGCTCTCGGACATGAGGATCTCCTCGGCCGTGAGGCCCGGGTCCCGCAGCAGCACGCGGTCCAGCTCGATGCGCATGCCGCCGTCGCCGGCGGCCGCCAGCTCGCTGGTGGCGCAGGAGATGCCGGCGGCGCCCAGGTCCTGGATGCCCTCCACCACGCCGCTGCGGAACAGCTCCAGGCAGCACTCGATGAGCACCTTCTCGGCGAAGGGGTCGCCCACCTGCACGGTCGGCCGCTTGCTCGGCCCGCCGTCCTCGAAGGAGTCGGAGGCGAGGATCGAGGCGCCGCCGATGCCGTCGGCGCCCGTGCGGGCGCCGAAGAGCACGACCCGGTTGCCCGCGCCGCGCGCGTTGGCCAGGTGCAGCTCCTCGTGCCGCAGCACGCCCACGGCGAGCGCGTTGACCAGCGGATTGGCCTGATAGACGGGGTCGAAGCGGGTCTCGCCGCCGATGTTGGGCAGGCCCAGGCAGTTGCCGTAGAAGGAGATGCCGGCGACCACCCCGTGCACCACGCGGGCGGTGTCCGGCGCGTCGATGTCGCCGAAGCGCAGCGCGTCCATGACGGCCACCGGCCGGGCGCCCATCGAGATGATGTCCCGCACGATGCCGCCCACGCCGGTCGCCGCGCCCTGGAAGGGCTCGACGTAGGAGGGGTGGTTGTGGGACTCGACCTTGAAGGTCACCGCCCAGCCCTCGCCCGCGTCCACGACGCCGGCGTTCTCGCCCATGCCGACGAGCAGGTCCCGGCGCATCCGCTCGTTCACCTTGCGCCCGAACTGGCGCAGGTGCACCTTGCTGGACTTGTAGGAGCAGTGCTCCGACCACATGACCGAGTACATGGCCAGCTCCCCCGAGGTGGGGCGACGGCCGAGGATCTCCCGGATGCGCGCGTACTCCTCGTCCTTCAGGCCCAGGGCCGCGTAGGGCTGTTCGCGCTCGGGGGTCACCTCGGCGTTCGCGACCGTGTCGGGGATGTGCTCGTGCGTGCTCACGGGGCTCCTTCGCGGGGCGGCGGGCGGCTGCGCCTCGATTCTAGGGCCGCGGAGCGCTCTGAGCAGATTTACAGCTGCGTCGTTCCGTCGTGCCGCGGAGCGTCCTGAGCAGGGCGCGGGCGATGTGCGGCAGCCGTCGGTCGATCCACTCGGCCGCTTCGGGCAGCTCGCTCAGCTCCGGGGACCAGGGGTCCCAGACCTCCCGGAAGCGGGCGACGGTCTCGGCGACGACGTCGCCGAGGGCCGCTCCGCTCGCGCCGAGCTTCTCGGCGAGCCGGTCGAAGTCGCGGCGGGAGACCTGCTCGAAGCGGCGCGAGCCGCGCAGCTTCAGGCCCATGTCCTCGGGGTCGCCGGCGGGCATGTACGGGGCGGTGGAGACGAGGTCGTAGGCAGGGGCCAGCCGGGGCAGGCGCCCGTCCGGGTAGAGCAGCGACCAGTTCTTGAGGTGGGCGTCGCCGTTGCCGACGAGGATGTTGAAGGCCAGCCGCCGGGCGAACTCCCGCAGATCCTCCAGATTGCCGGGCTGCCCGCGGGAGACGAGGGCGCCGATCGTGTCGAAGGACCCCTCGTACTTCCGCTCCGGGGCGAAGCCGCGCACCTGGGCGAAGTCCTCCATGTGGACGCGTCCCCCGTCGGCCGTGCGGTCGAAGCGCCGGATCGCGTAGGCGTGCTCCTCGCCGCTCGGCCAGGCGATCGCGGGCAGTTCCGGCAGCTGTTCGCGGTGGACGAGGCGGGTCTCGGGCACCCGGATGCCGATGCGGCCGGCCAGCCGCATCATGGCGAGCTCGTTCGCCGGCACGCGGGGGTGCACGGCGTCCGGGAGCTTCACGATCCAGTCGCCCAGCTCGTCCGCGCCCGGCAGCGTGAGCCGATCGCTCCGCCGGAGCATCGAGAACTTCAGCCCGACGCCCGCGAGCGAGAAGCCCCAGCCGACGGCGTGATCGGGGCCGGGGCGTCCCGGGGCCGAGGCCCCGGGCTCGTCGCTCTCCTGCTCGACCGTGACGGCGCCGGGCAGATCGCGTCCGAGGCGGGACAGCAGTTCCGTCTCCCGCTCCGCCGACACGCCGTGGACGCGGCAGATCTGCTCGCGCAGCCGCCCCTCGGGCAGCAGGTTGCCGAACCAGCACGGCAGGCGCGGGAACGGGCCCGGCGGGTCTTCGCGGCGGTCCTCGAAGCGCAGGCCGAGCACCGGGCGCCGGGGATCCCGACGGTATGCGTCTTCGAGACGGAACCGGATCCGATTCCCGTCACGCCTCAGCGTCCCCGCCCGGACCCCGCAGATCCGGACGGTGTACGAAAGGGGCGCCGTCATGGGCCCTCAGTGTCGCACGGACCGCCGACAGGCGCACCGGCAACGGGCTCAGTGGGGGCTCCGCAGCGCGCCGCTCAGGGCGCCGGTGAGGATGAGGACGAAGGCCGCGAGGGCGATCGCCGCCAGCGTGATCGGGTGGCGCAGCGCCCAGGCCGCGAGCCGGTCGAGCAGCGGCGCCCGCTCGGCGTCCGGCTCCGGCAGCCGCCAGGCTCCGCTCAGATCGCCCCGGCGCTGGGCGAAGCGGTCGAAGGCGAGCGTCGCGTAGGGCGGCACCGAGGCGGCGGCGCCCAGCAGCAGCATGCCCCAGGACCAGCGCCGGTCCACGCCGATCAGGAGGATGCAGCCGAGGTAGCCGAGGAAGGCCACGGCGTGCAGGGAGCCGGCCACGCTCACGAGCAGGCCGGAGCCCTGGAGGGGATACTTCAGGATCATCCCGGCGATCAGCAGGGTCCAACTCGCCGCCTCGGCGATCGAGGCGGCGTGGAGCAGGCGGCGTGGGGACACGGGCGCAAGTGTACGCGGCCCGCCGGCCCGCCCGGCGGCCTCGATCCGGTGCGGTGGTCCACCCGCGATGCGGCCCGCCGACCCGTCCCCTTGTCTTCTTAGCTTAGGCATACCATACTGTCGGAGTGCTCGTCGTGACCCAGACCGCTGTGACGCGCCCCGCGTACCGCCCGTACGCGACGCGCGTGCGAGCCGTCGCCGAGCTCAGCCCGCACTTCGTCCGGGTCACGCTGGAGGGCGAGGCGCTGCGGGACTTCGGCACCGGCGGCCTGGACCAGCGGATCAAGATCCTCGTCCCCTTCGAGGACGGCTCCACCGCCGATATCGGCGCCGAGGACGAGCGGAGCCTCGCCTCCGGGCAGTGGTACGCCAGGTGGCGCGCGCTGCCCGACCGGGCGCGCAACCCCCTGCGCAGCTACACGGTCCGCGCCGTCCGGCCCGAGACCGGGCAGATCGACGTCGACGTCGTCCGCCACGAGGCCCTGCCCGGGACGAGCCTCGGACCCGCCGCCCGGTGGATCCGCCGCGCCGCCGCCGGGGACCGGCTCGTCGTGGTCGGCCCGGACGAGCGCAGCCCCGACTCCCGCAGCGGCATCGACTGGCAGCCGGGCGGCGCCCGCCGGGTGCTGCTGGCGGCCGACGAGACCGCCGTGCCCGCCGCCTGCGCGATCCTGGAGAGCCTGCCGCCCGAGGTGCGGGCCTGCGCGATGCTGGAGGTGCCCTGCGCCGCCGATATCCTGCCGATCGTCAGCCGCGCCCAGCTGCGGGTGGACTGGTTCCCCCGTGACCGCGGCGACGCGCATCTGCGTCCCGGCAGCCTGCTGCCCGGGGCGCTGCGGGCCTGGACCGCCCGCACCCCCGACGCCTGGCGCCGGGCCACGGCGCGGACCGTGCAGGAGCCCGCCGAGATCGACATCGACGCGGAGCGCATCTGGGAGGCGCCCGCCGCGGACGGTCCGGCCGCCCGGCGCCCCTTCTACGCCTGGTTGGCCGGCGAGCAGGCGGCCATCAGGCGCATGCGGCGGCATCTGGTCGGCGAGCTCGGCCTCGAGCGGCGGCTGGTCGCCTTCATGGGCTACTGGCGATACGGCGTGGCCGACCTCCAATGACCCCGGCGCAGGAATCGGCGCCGGACACCCCCGGCGGCGCGGCAGCAGTCACGAGCGCCGCCGCCGGGCGGCCCGAGGCGCGGGACGGACACGGCCCGCCCCGCGCCTCGGTCGGGCCGGAGGCGATCCCGCGCCGCCGAGGCGCCGCACGCATCCGGATCGCCGCCGCGGCCGCCGCGGCGGCCCTGTGCTGCGCGGTCTGGCTGAGCCTCTCCGTGGGCGCCCAGCACACCGACCCCGCCTCCGTGTGGCGGATGCTCCTGGCCCCGGACCCGGCCGACCCCGCCCACCTGCCGGTGGCCCTGCGGATCCCGAGGACGGTCCTCGGCCTCGTGGCGGGCGCCGCGCTCGGCGCGGCGGGGGCCGTCATGCAGGGGCTCACCCGCAACCCGCTGGCCGATCCCGGGCTCCTGGGCGTCAACGCCGCGGCCTCCCTCGCGGTCGTGCTGACCATCTCGGCCCTGGGCGTCTCGCACCCGGCCGCCCTGGTGTGGGCGGGGCTGCTCGGCGCCCTGGCGGGTCTGGCCGTCGTGCTGGCCGCGGGCCTGGCCCGGGACGGGCGGACGGGGCCCGCCGCCGTGCCGGTCGTCGGCATGTCGATCACCGCGATGTGCACGGCCGGCGTCTCCATCGTGCTGCTGAGCGACCACGGCGCGTTCTCCAGCTTCCGGCACTGGCAGCTCGGCTCGCTGGCCGGCCGGGGCCTCGACGCGCTCTGGCCGGCGCTGCCGGCGCTCGCGGCCGGCGCCCTGCTCGCGCTGCTCGCCGGGCCCGCGCTGGACCTGCTCGCCCTGGGGGACGGGCTGGCCCGGGGCCTGGGCGCCCGCCCGGGCCCGTCGAGGGCGGTCTGCCTGGGCGCGGTCGTGCTGCTGTGCGGCGCGGCGGTGTCGATCGTGGGGCCGATCGCCTTCCTGGGCCTGGCGGTGCCCCGGCTGGTGCGCGCCGTCACGGGGACGGGCCACCGGCTCGTGATCGTCGGCTCCGCGCTGGCCGGGCCCGTCCTGCTGCTGACGGCGGACGTCGCGGGCCGGCTGCTGCTCCCGCCCGGCGAGCTCGCCGCCGGACTGGTGGTCGCCGTCCTCGGCGCGCCCGTGCTCGTGCTGCACGCCCGCCGGATCGGGGCCCCGGCCCGGCGCCCGCGCCGGGCCGGGGCCCCGAGGCGTGAGCGGCGCGGCCGCGCTCCGGCCGACCGCCGACCGGGCCGACCGGGTGCGGATGCGGGAGGCGACGGAGCGCGTCGCGCGGATCGACGGGGCGGCCCGGCTGCGGGGCGCCGCGGTGTGCTTCGGCCTGGGACTGCTCGCCCTCGTCTGCGGCGCGGGGGTGCTGGTGACCGGCGCCTACGCGATCGAGCCGGAGCGGCTCGGGGAGGCGCTCTCGGGCACGGGCGGGGCGGGCTTCGTGCTGTGGCGGCTGCGGACGCCCAGGCTGCTGCTCGGCCTGCTCGTCGGCGCCGCCTTCGGCCTCTCCGGCGCCCTGCTGCAGCCGACGCTGCGCAACCCGCTCGCGAGTCCCGACATCCTCGGCATCTCGGGCGGCGCCTCGGCCGGCGCCTGCTTCGCGGTGCTCATGCTGGGCGCCGGCGGCGCGGGCGCATCGCTCGGGGCGCTGGCCGGGGGAGCGGCGGCGGCCTGCGCGATCATGCTGCTGAGCCGGACGCCCCCGGGCTTCCGCACGGCCCAGGCCTCCCGCATCCTGCTCGTGGGCGTCGCCGTCGCCTCCCTCTCCGCCTCGACCGTCGGCTTCCTGCTCGCGCGGGCGGACGAGCGGGCGGCCCAGCAGGCGCTCGGGTGGACGGTCGGCGGCCTGGCGCGGGCCGAATGGGAGTCGATCGGCGTGCTCGCCGCCGGGTTGGCGATCCTCGCGCCCGCCGCCCGGTGCTGCGCCCCCGGGGTGCGTCTGCTCGGCTGCGGCGAGCAGCTCGCCCGGGGGCTGGGGGTGCGCGTGGAACGGACCCGGACGGGCGCGGTGCTGGTGGCCGTCGGGCTGGCCTCGCTCGCGACCGCGGCGGCCGGACCCGTCAGCTTCGTGGCCTTCCTGTCGGCGCCCATCGCCCGCCGGCTCGTGGGCCACGGCTCGATCGCGCTCGGCGCGAGCGCGATCACCGGGGCCGTGATCGTGCTGGGTGCGGAGCTCGCGGCCCAGAACCTGCTGCCGGGCGGTATGCCGGCGGGCATCGTGACGGCCGTGCTGGGCGCGCCGGTGCTGCTGTGGCTGGTCGCCACCCGACGGGCGGCCGGCGCATGAGCGGGAGCGGGCGGCGTCACCCGGCCCGGAGCCTGCGGGCGCTCGGGCTGACCCTCGGCTACGGGGGCCGGCGGGTCGTGCGGGACGTCGAGCTGGAGGTGCCGCCGGGCAGGCTGACGGCGCTCATCGGACCGAACGGGTGCGGCAAGTCGACGCTGCTCGCCTCCTTCGCCCGGCAGCTGCGCCCCATGGCGGGCGAGCTGCGGCTGGACGGCCGCGGACTCGCCTCCTACGGCGCCCGGGAGTACGCGCGACTCGTGGGCATCCTGCCCCAGCACCCGGAGGCGCCGGAGGGCATCACGGTCGCCGAGCTGGTCGAACGCGGCCGCTCCCCGCACCGCGGCCCCTTCGCGCGCCCCTCCCGCCGGGACCGGGAGGCGGTGGCCGAGGCGCTGCTGGCCACGGAGACGATCGAGCTGGCCGAGCGGGCGGTGGACTCGCTGTCCGGCGGGCAACGGCAGCGGGTGTGGATCGCCGTGCTCCTCGCCCAGGACCCCGAGCTGCTGCTGCTCGACGAGCCGACGACGTACCTGGACCCCGCCCACCAGCTGGACGTGCTCGAGCTGCTGCGCCGCTGGAGTCGCGAGCGCGGGACGACGATCGTCGCGGTGCTGCACGAGCTGGCGCTGGCGGCGCGGTGCGCCGACCACCTGTTCGCCATGCGTGAGGGGCGTCTGGTCCGAGGCGGGACGCCGGCCGAGGTGCTGACCGTGCAGGGGATTCGAGATATTTTCGAGATGGAGGCCGTCGTGCTCGACAGCCCGATCGACGGCTCGCCCCTCGTCGTGCCACGCGCCCGTGCGCGCGGTGCGGACGGGGCGGTGTAGATTTGCCTCTTGACCCCAGAAGATTTTAGCTTAGGCTGTCCTAATGAACTAAGGAGCCACCTTGCGGAAGACCCACCTCATCGCCGCGGCGATCGCCGTGACCGGTGCCCTCGCGCTCGCCGGCTGCGCGGCCGGGACCGCGGACCCCGCGCCCGCCGTGGGGGAGGGCGGCCGGATCGAGCACGCCTTCGGCGAGACGCGACTGCCCCAGAACCCCGAGCGGGTCGTCACGATTGGCTGGGGCGCCACCGACGCGGCCCTCGCGCTCGGGGTCGTGCCGGTCGGCATCGAGAGCCAGCAGTACGGGGCCGACCCCGAGGGGGTGCTGCCCTGGGTGCGCGCCGCGCTGGAGGAGAGCGGCGCGCAGGCGCCGACGCTTTTGAGCTCCGCGAACCAGGGTGCGCCCGCCTACGAGGAGATCGCCGCGCTCGAGCCCGACCTCATCCTGGCCCCCTACTCGGGCATCGACCAGGAGCAGTACGGGCTGCTGTCCGAGATCGCCCCGACCGTCGCCTACCCGAGCGAGCCGTGGGCCACACCGTGGCGGGACGTGATCGTCATGACCGGCGCGGCCCTCGGCAGGAACGAGGAGGCCTCCGAGCTGGTCTCCACGATCGAGCAGCAGCTCTCCGCGGCGGGCGCCGAGCACCCCGAGTTCGCGGGCCGCACGGTCGCCGCGATCCGGGAGTCCGCGGGCGAGCTGTACGTGTACAAGCCCGCCGACCCCCGGGTCGAGTTCCTGACGGACCTGGGCTTCGTCTCCGCGCCCTCGGTGGACGCGCTCGCGAGCGGGCAGGAGAGCTTCTTCTTCACGCTCAGCCAGGAGAAGACCGCCGAGCTGGACGCCGAGGTCCTCGTCGTCTACGCCGACACGCAGGCGGAGTACGACGCCTTCCTCGCGCAGCCGTACGCGCAGGCCATCCCGGCCGTGCAGCGGGGCGCGGTCGCCCCCGTCGTCGGGCAGTCGCTCGTGGCCTCGCTCTCGCCGCCCACGGCGCTGTCCGTCTCCTGGGGGCTCAACGACTACCTCGCCGCGCTGACTCCTGCGGTCGAGGCAGTGGGGAGTGCTGCGGGCTGAAACACGGTGGGCTGCAGCACCGCGCAGGGCCGCGTCTCCGTCGCTCCGACGGGGCGCGGCCCTTCGCGTCGCCCGCGCCGCGGAGCCCCCGGGCGGCGCGGGGGTCTCAGGCGGCGTCGACGAGCCCGCGCAGCACGCTCCCGAACAGCCGCAGTCCGTCGACGCCCGAGCGCATCCGCGCCGGGGTGTCGGGGCCGAAGCCGGGTTCCACCGCGTGCTCCGGGTGGGGCATGAGCCCCACCACGTTGCCGCGCTCGTTGCTCAGGCCGGCGATGTCGTTCCGGGAGCCGTTCGGGTTCACGTCCAGGTAGCGGAAGGCGACCAGCCCCTCGCCCTCGATGCGGGCGAGCGTCTCGTCGTCCGCCACGAACCCGCCCTCCCCGTTCTTGAGCGGGACGACGATCCGTTCGCCGGCCTCGTAGCCGCCGGTCCAGGCGGTGTCCGCCCGCTCCACTCGCAGCGCCTGGTCGCGGCACACGAAGCGGCCGTGGGCGTTGCGGACCAGCGCGCCGGGCAGCAGCCCCGCCTCGCACAGCATCTGGAAGCCGTTGCAGATCCCCAGTACGGGCGTGCCGGCCGCGGCCGCGGCGACGACCTCGGCCATGATCGGGGCGCGGGAGGCGATCGCGCCGCAGCGCAGGTAGTCGCCGTAGGAGAAGCCGCCGGGCAGCACGACCGCCTCCACCCCGTCCAGATCGTGGGAGCCGTGCCAGAGGGCGACCGGTCGGGCGCCGGCCAGCCGGACGGCCCGCTGTGCGTCCCGGTCGTCGAGCGAGCCGGGGAAGGTGACGACGCCGATGCGCATCTACTCGGCCCGCCCGTTCGTCCGGCTCGGCTCGTTCGCCTGGGCCCGGCCGGCCGGCCGGGCCCGCTCGTTCGCGCGGGCCTGGGCGTCGCTGGCCGCCCCGAGGGGGAGGCCGGGGGCGGTCTCGGCCCGGCCGAGGTCCTCGGCCACCTCGATCGAGACGACGTCCTCGATCACGCCGTTCGCGAGCAGCGACTCGGCGATCCGGCGGACCTCCGCCAGCGTCTCGGCGTCCGCTTCGCGATCGGTGGCGATCTCGAAGCGCTTGCCGATCCGCACCTCGTGCAGATGCCCGTGGCCCAGCCGGGCGAGCGCCCCGGCCACGGCCTTCCCCTGCGGATCCAGCAGCTCCTGCTTCGGCATGACCTGCACGACGATCTTGGGCATGGGGCGTCTCCATCCGACGGTCGAAAGCTGTTCCGTATCCTACCGGCGTGCGACACGGACCGCCGTCGGCGGCCGCCGCGTCGGCGACGTTGGAGAATGGTGGACTGCCGGTCCAGGAGCGGACGGGGAACGACGGAGGCTTCCGCCTCCTCCGCCGTGATCGCTCCGGTCGGGACCGGAGCAGACGTGAGGAACGACGAGGAGACGCGCATGAAACCGAAGTGGTGGCCGCTCGGACGGCTGGGGGAGCTCATCGAGCGGGCGGAGCAGGATCCCGAGCCGTTCGTCCCCACCGGCCCGGTCGTGAAGGTCGACGACCAGGGCCGCGGGCAGCGGCTCGCCTCGCCCGCCGGGCTGTGGACCGACGGTCTGGGCCGGACTGCGACCCGCGCCCTGCAGATCATGCTCGTGCTCGCGCTCGCGGGCCTGGTCGTCTACGCGACCACGACCCTCTCGATCGTCGTGATCCCGGTGGTGCTCGCCTTCATCGTCTCCGCCTCCGCCTGGCCGCTCATGCGCTTCCTGACGAGCAGGGGCTGGCCCTCCGCCCTGGCCACGCTCGCGGTGCTCGTGACGGTCGTCGCCCTGCTGGGCGGACTGATCACCGGGATCGTGTTCATGGTCCGCAGCCAGTGGGACGACCTGGTCGCCTCGACCACGGCGGGGCTCACCGCGCTCATCGCCTGGGCGAACCAGACCTTCGAGATCACGATCGACGGCGCCCAGATCACCGCCTGGCTGGAGCAGCTGCGGCAGATCGTGTTCACCAGGCAGTTCGGCACGGCCGCGGCGAACAGCGTGACCGCGGGCCTGTCGGCGCTCGCGAGCTTCCTGACCTCCTTCATCCTGTTCGTGGTGGTGCTGTTCTTCTTCATGAAGGACGGTCCGGGCATGTGGAACTTCCTGCTGCGACCGGTGTCCGGGGCCCGGGAGCGCCGCTTCCGGCTGATGGGCGAGCGGGCGATCGGCGTGCTGGGCGGCTACGTGCGCGGGACGACGCTCGTGGCCCTCGTGGACGCCCTGTTCATCGGCGTCGGACTGTGGATCATCGGGGTGCCGCTGGCCTTCCCGCTCGCGGTGGTGGTGTTCATCACCGCCTACATCCCGATCGTCGGGGCGACCCTCGCGGGCATCGTCTCGGCCCTCGTCACCCTCGTGACCAACGGCCCGGTCGCGGCGCTCATCGTCATCGGCATCGTGGTGGTCGTCAACCAGCTGGAGGGGAACCTGCTGGCCCCGATCGTGCTGGGCAAGTCGCTGCAGCTGCACGAGCTGGTCGTGCTGCTCGCGCTCACGGTCGGCACGGTGCTCGGCGGCATCGTCGGCACCCTGCTCTCGGTGCCCTTCGCGGCGGTCGCCTGGGCGCTCGTGAAGGCCTGGCACGAGCCGCTGCCCGGCACCCCGGAGCAGGCCGAGCCGGACGGTCCCGGCGATCCGGACGCCGGGGACGAGTCGGCCGACCGCCCGGACCCGGAGCCGGAGGCCGTGGCCGCGGTCGCCGGGCAGGAGACGGACCCCGCCGCGCGCCCCGGCGGCGCCGAGGGGTGAGCGGGGGCGTCGGCTGAGGGCCCGGAGCCGTCTCCTCAGACGCCGAGTCGGGCGAACAGCTCGGCGTAGCGAGCCCGGGTGCGCTCGACGATCTCGGCGGGCAGCTCGGGCGGCCGGCCCCGACCGTCCCACTCGGCCCGCAGCCAGTCGCGCACGATCTGCTTGTCGAAGGACGACAGCCGCCGCTCCAGCGGCAGCGAGGCGTCGTCGTAGAGCTCGGCGTCCCAGTAGCGCGAGGAGTCGCTCGTGAGCACCTCGTCGCCCAGCACGATCCCGCCGCCGGCCGGATCCACGCCGAACTCGAACTTGGTGTCCGCCAGGATCACGCCCCGCTCCCGCGCCGTGCGGGCCGCGGTCCGGAAGATCTGCAGCGAGCGCTCCCGCAGCGTCTCGGCGGCCTGCGCGCCGACCAGTTCCACGGTGCGGTCGAAGTCGATGTTCTCGTCGTGCCGACCCTGCGGTGCCTTCCAGGCCGGGGTGAAGACCGGCTCCGGCAGCGGATCGCCGTCGGACAGGCCCGCGGGCAGTCGCACCCCGCACACCGCCCCCGTCTCCCGGTACTCGGCCAGCCCCGAGCCGGTCAGATGCCCCCGCACGACGCACTCAACCGGCAGCATCTCCAGGCGGGCGACCCGCATGGAACGGGCCGCCAGCTCCGGGTCCAGGCCCGCCTGCCAGCCCGCCGGCTCCCGCAGGTGGTTGGGCACCTCCAGCCGCCCGAACCACCAGCGGCTCAGTCGCGTGAGCAGGGCGCCCTTGCCGGGCACCTCGGGGCGCAGCACGTGGTCGAAGGCGCTCACCCGATCGGAGGCGGTCACCAGCAGGATCGAGGGATCCTGCTCGCTCTCGTAGATCTCGCGCACCTTGCCGGAGGCCAGCGGCCGCCAGCCGGCCGGCGCCTCGCCCGGCCCCGAGCGTCCGCTCATCGGCGGTCCGCCTCCCGCCCGGCCGCGGCCTCGGCGATGTCCCGCCGGAAGTGCGAGCCCTCCAGGGCGATGCGGGACAGTCCCGCGTAGGCCCGCTCGCGCGCCGCGGCGATCGTCTCGGCCCGGCCCACGACGTTCAGCACGCGGCCGCCGGTCGCCACCAGCGCCCCCTCGGCGTCGATCGCGGTGGCGGCGTGCAGCACGCGCACCCCGATCGCGCCCTCGGCGTCCGCGACCCCGGTGACGGGGCGACCGGAGGGAGCGGACTGCTCGGGGTATCCCTCGCCGGCGAGCACGACCGTGACCGCCGCCCGGTCGCCGATCTCCAGCTCTTCGGGCATGGCGCCGAGCGTGCCCTGCGCCGAGGCGAGCAGCAGATCCGACAGCGGCTGGTCCAGACGGGCGAGCACCACCTGGGTCTCGGGGTCCCCGAAGCGGGCGTTGAACTCGATCACCCGCACGCCCCGCTCGTGCAGCACGAGCCCGCAGTACAGCAGCCCCTGGAACGGGATGCCCTGCGCCCGCAGCTCGTCGATCACCGGCTGGGCGATCGTCTCCTCCACCTCGCGCATGAAGGCGCGTTCGGAGCCCCAGCGCTCGACGACGGCCGGGACGGGGGTGTAGGCGCCCATGCCGCCCGTGTTCGGCCCCGCATCCCCGTCCAGCAGCCGCTTGAAGTCCTGCGCGGGCGGCAGCGCCCGCACCGACTCGCCGTCGCTGAAGCAGAAGAGCGAGACCTCCTCGCCGGACAGGAACTCCTCCACGAGCACCGGCCCGAACCCCAGCCAGTGGGCGGCGTGCTCCAGCGCCGCCTCCCGCCGATCGGTCACGAGCACCCCTTTGCCCGCGGCCAGCCCGTCCGCCTTCACGACGTAGGGGGCGCCGAACTCGCTCAGCACCCGCTCGGCCTCGGCCGGGTCGGTCACCAGCTGCGCCCGACCCGTCGGCACGCCCGCGCGCTCCATGACCTGCTTGGCGAAGATCTTGGAACCCTCGATGCGGGCGGCCTCCCGGTTCGGCCCGAACACCGGCACGCCCGCCTGACGCAGCGCATCGGCCACACCCGCCACGAGCGGCGCTTCCGGGCCCACCACGACCAGATCGATCCGCTCGTCCTGGGCGAAGGAGACCACCAGCTCGGGTTTCGTGGCGTCCAGGCGCAGCACCTCGGCCTCGTTGTCGATGCCGGGATTGCCGGGGGCCGCGACCACGTGGTGCGTCCCCTCCCCGGCCAGTGCGGTGACGATCGCGTGTTCGCGGGCGCCGGAACCAAGAACGAGAATCCTCACTCCTTCAGAATACGGGCGCGCGTCCGGGAACGCCCCGGCGGCCGGGGGAAATCCGTCGCGCGACGGAGACGGGTTCCCCCGAACGCCGGGACTGGCGCGGCTCCCGATTCCGGGGGAAACCCCGATTCCGGGGGAAAGCAGGGACACGGCCGGCACGCGCGGCGGCGCGGGGACGCGGGTGCGGGCTCCCCGTCCGCCAGGATGGAGGGATGACGGCACCCCGGATCCCCGAGACGGACGGAATGGCCGCGCTCGCGGCCTGGCGGGCCGAGCCCGACGCCCCCAGGGCCGTGCTGGCCACGGCGGTGCGGTTCACCGCCCAGCTGCTCGCGCGCCGCGCGCCGGGCGCCAGCGTGGAGCTGCGCGTCCCGCCCTTCGCGGCGGTGCAGTGCCTGCCCGGCCCCGGGCACAGCCGGGGCACGCCGCCGAACGTGGTGGAGACCGACCCCGGCACCTGGCTGGAGCTCGCCTGCGGCAGGCTCGAGTGGGAGCAGGCCCTGGCCTCCGGACGCGTGCGGGCCAGCGGCACCCGGGCGGATCTCGCGGCCCTGCTGCCGCTCGTGCGGGAGTGAGCCCGGGCGGGCCCCGTTCGTCCCGGTGACCGCCCCGGTCCTCCCGGCCCGCCGGGGCGCGGTGTTCGTGCCCCCATGCGCTCACGCGCGAGCTGCCGCCCCGATGCGGTGCTCCGCTCGGATTCTGTAGCGTGAGATGAGGGGGCGCCGGGTGTGTGCCGCCGCCCCGTCGAGAAGTGCGAACGCGGAAACGGGGAGGACGGCGTGCATCCGGTCAGCGGCGGAGCGCTCGGCACCGCCTACCGCTTCGAGGAGGACGTGCCGTTCGATGACGGGGTCGCGGATGCGTTGATCGCGGCGGCGAAGGGGGCGGCGGACGGGATCGAGGGGCAGGCGGGTTCGCGTTCGGGGTATGTGTCGACGGGGTCTTCGGAGTTCCGGGGGCGTTTTTCGGAGCTGTTCGCTTCGAACGCGCGGGTCGCGGCGGCGGATGCGGGGGATCTGGTGTCGGCGCTGCGGGCGGTGGCGGATGGTGCTTCTTATTTGAAGGAGGAGGCGCGCAAGGAGCAGGAGCGTCGGCAGACGGCGCGGAACTGGTTGCGTGAGCGGGAGTCGCGCAGTCAGCTGCAGAAGGCTTTGGACGGGGTCTGGGAGGGCTTGACCAGGAAGCCGGATCCGCCGGTGGGGCCGCCGGCGCAGCCGGTGCCGCCGGCGGTGCCGGAGGTGAACACGGGGAACCGCGAGACGCCCGCGCCGGGGGATGCGGGGGGTTCGGGGACCTCGTCGGCGGTGCCGGCGAATCTGCGGTCGTTCGCGACGGGGTCGGCGGGGTTGAACGAGGCGCTGCGGGGCAAGCCGGGGGATCTGCGGAGCCGGCTGGCGGATTTCGCGGCCTCGTGCCGTTGGGGCACGTTGAGCGCGGACGGGGTGGTGGCCTCGTTCGAGGCGTGGCTGTCGGCGAACGATCAGGACGTGGACTGGGCGACGACGGTGGCGGACGCCTTCGCGGCGGCTGGTGGCGAGGGCGAGGTGTCCACGCTGACGGACGCGGCCCTGTCGGCCGCGCTGCAGGCGCGGGGCGTGTCGGAGTCCCGCGAGGATTTGGAGGTGGCGGTTCCGGAGACGGTGGGGGCGCCGCCGACGAGCGGGTACGCGAACGATCCGGTGAATGCGGGGACGGGGAACTTCCTGGAGCCGGAGACGGATGTGGGCTTCGCGGGCGGTTCGGCTTCGTTGCGTTTTGCTCGGATGTACAACTCGCTGCTGTCCGGGGAGGAGGACAGCGGTTTCGGGCCGGGATGGTCCTCGGCGACCGGGATGCGCCTGGTGTTCTCCGAGGAGGGCGCCGAGTGGGTCACGGAGGAGGGTCGGCGCATCGTGTTCCCGCGCTCGGGTTCGGGCTGGGACCGGGCGGTGGGGGCGAATCTCTGGCTGGAGCGGGAGCGGGACGCCTCCGGGGTGTCGGTGCTGGTGGTGCGGGACGCGGGGGCGCGGTGCTGGACGTTCGGTGAGCAGGGGCGCTGGTTGTCGTCCTCGGCCGGGGCCGGGACGGCGGTGGCCGGGGAGTACGATGCGGCGGGCAGGCTGGTGCGGCTGGTGCACGAGCGGGGCCGCTGGCTGCGGATCGAGTGGGGGGCCGTGGCGGGCGCGGCTGCGGAGCGCGTGGTGGGCGTGTCCGCTTCGGACGGGCGCCGGGTGGCGTTCGAGTACGACGTCTCCGGGCGGCTGGTGTCGGCGGCGGGCCCTGCGGGGGTGCGCGGGTACGAGTGGGACGAGCGGGGCCTGTTGGTCCGGGTGCGGGATGCGGCCGGGGTGGTGGAGGCCGAGAACAGCTACGACGACGCCGGCCGGGTGGTCTCGCAGCGCTCGCCGTTCGGGCGGGTGACGCGTTTCGCGTATCTGCCGGGCCGGGTGATGATGACCGGCTCGGCGGGGGACGAGGAGCGGAACACGTGGATCTCGGACCGGTTCGCGCGGGTCGTGGGGGTGGTGGACGCCGCCGGCCGGCGCGCCTCGATGAGCTACGACCGGTGGGGGAATCTGGTCTCGGCGACGGACCGCGAGGGCCGGGTGACCGTGCACGCCTACGACGGGCGGGGGCGCCGGGTCCGGACGGTGACCCCGTCCGGGGGCGAGATCACCTGGGGCTACGACGAGCTGGGGCGGGTCACGACGGTGGTGGCCGCGCATGGGGGGACGACGCGCTTCGAGTACGCGGACGACGAGGGGCGCGATCCGGTGGCGATCGTGGATCCCGAAGGCGGCCGCAGCCGGCTGCGCTGGGAGCGGGGTCTTCTGCAAGAAGTGGTCGACCCGGCCGGGGTGCGGGTGCGGCTCGGCTACGACGAGTACGGGGACGTGGTGTCCTCGACGAACGCGGCCGGGGACGTGGCGCGTCTGGAGCGGGATGCGGCGGGCCGGGTGGTCGCGGCGGTCTCGCCGGGCGGGGCGCGGACGGAGTACCGCTACGACGAGTCCGGGCGGCTGGTGTCGCGCCGCGAGCCGGACGGGGGCGTGTGGGGCTACGAGCACGATGCGGCCGGTCGCGTGGTCGCGACGGTGGCGCCGGACGGGGGACGGACGCAGCTCGAGTACGATCCGGGGCACGGGGGCCTGGTGGCGACGCGGGACGCGCTGGGCCGGGTGGTCGGCCGCGAGTTCGACGAGTTCGGGCGGGTGGTCGGTGCGGTGCTGCCGGACGGGGCCCGCTGGGAGTTCGGCTACGACGGCCTGTCCCGGCTGCGGGAGATCGTGGACCCGGCCGGCGGGGTGTGGGAGCGTTCTTACGGGCCGGACGGGCAGCTGACGGGGATGCGGGATCCCTCCGGGGTGGCGCAGGAGCTCTCCCGGAGCCTGGAGCAGGAGGCGGGCCCGGTCGAGCCGGGCCGTAGGCCGGAGACGATCGGGTCGAGCCTGCGGGTGTCGGACGCCTTCGAGTCGGCCCGGTACCGTTTCGACCGGTACGGGCGGCCGGAGCAGTGGAGCGGGCCGGACGGGTCGAGCGAGCTGGTCTCCTACGACGCCTGCGGTCGGCCGGTCGAGCTGGTCGACGGCGAGGGCGGCCTGACCCGTCTGGAGCGGGACGCGGCCGGGCGGATCGTGCGGATCGTCTCGCCGGCCGGGCGCGAGACGCGCTTCGAGTACGACGCCTGCGGTCGGCCGGCGGTGCGGATCGATCCGGGCGGGGCGCGGACCGAGCTGGTGTACGACGCGGACTCCCGTGTCGTGGTCCGGCGTCTGCCGGACGGCAGCGAGGAGCGTTTCGTCTACGACCCCTGCGGTCGGTTGATCCGGCGCGCCCGGCCTGGCGCGGGCACCGCCCGCTACCGCTACGACCGCTGCGGTCGACTGGTGTTCGTCCAGGACGCGGCGTTCGGCCGCCGTCTGTTCCGCTACGACCGGGCCGGGCAGCTGATCGCCGCGGTCAACGGGCTCGGCGGCACCACCCGCTACGAGTACGACGCGCGCGGTCGGCTGGTGCGGATCACCGACCCTCTGGGCGCGGTGACCACCCGCAGCTACACGGAGCTGGACAAGGTCGCCTCGGTCACCGACCCAGGCGGGGCGGTCACCACCGCCGGATACGATCCGGCCGGTCGGCAGCTGTGGCAAAAGGATCCGGACGGTCGTTTGACCGAGTGGTCCTACGACCGGGCGGGCCGGCAGCAGCGCGTGTCGGTGGACGGCCGCATCCAGGCCGAGATCGAACGCGAGGTGCGGCGCAATCGCGTCCGGATCACCGACCACACTCGTCCCGGCGACGAGGGGCCGGTGGTGCACGAGCTGGCGTGGAACCGGCGCGGCCAGCTCCTCTCCCGCAGCCGCGACGGTCGGGGCCTGGCCTGGGCCTACGACCCGGACGGGCGCCGCACCGAACACACCGGCCCGGACGGGGAGCGCACCCGCTACGAGTACGACGCGAACGGCCGCCTGCACCGCATCCGCCACCTCCCGCACCCCGAGCGCCCCGACGGCGACGCCCAGGGGCGGGAGCTGAGCGCGGACTTCGCCTACGACGCGGCCGGCCGCCTCGTGCAGGCCGCCACCCCCGGCGCCCTCCACCGCTGGAGCTACACGGACGGGGCGCTCACCGGCCACACGGTCACCACCCCCGAACGGGGCCTGGAAGAAACCCGGATCGAGCGCGACCGGCACGGCCGCATCACCGCCCTGCACACCCCCGCCGGGAGCACCGGGTACCAGTACGACCGGGCCGGCCAGCTCACCGCCAGCAGCCACACCCCCGCCGCCGGGTCCGTCCGGCGCCACAGCTGGTCCTACGACCTCGCCGGCCGCCTGCGCCACGAACGCCACCAGCACCCCGAGCGCACGAGCTGGCAGCGCGGCTACCACTACGACCCCGCCGGCCGGCTCCTGCGCAGCGAGGACAGCCGCACCGGCATCACTCGCTACCGCTCCGACGGCACCGGCCGCCGCACCCGGGTCGAGCACCCGGACGGCAGCTCCACGCGCCTGCACTGGAACCGCCTGGGATGGGCCGCCGGCACCACCCACAGCACCGGCACCGGCATCGAGACCGACCGACGGGTCTGGACCGACGCGCTGGGCGAACCGGCCACGATCACCAGCCCCACCGGCGAACCCCAAACACCCCCGCAGACCACAGACGGCACCATCGAAGCCTGGTGGGACACCGCCGCCCCCTTCCCCGTCCTCGCCCAGCTCGCGGGCGAGTCGATCCTCACCGCCCCCGGAGGCCTGCTGGCCGTCGCCGACAGCTGGACCGACCCGGCCGGCGGGCAGGAACAGTGGCGCACAGCACGTCCCACCGACCCCACCGATCCGTGGTCGATCCCCATCCACCCCCTCACCGCCGGCGAGCCGGACCACGGGCTCGGCATCACCGGCCTCGGCAGTTTGGCCCTGGCCGGCATGGAATGGCTCGGCCCCCGCCAATACGACCCGGACACGCGGGCGTTCACCAGCACCGACCCGCTGCCACCGGTCCCGGGCGCCGTGTGGGCCGCCAACCCCTACGCCTACGCCGGCAATGATCCGCTCCACACAAGCGACCCGAGCGGCCTGCGCCCCATCACCGACGCCGAACTCCAAGCCCACCAACAAGCCAACCAAGGGCTGCTCGCCCAGGCCGGCGACTGGCTCGCCAACAACTGGGAATACCTCGCCGCCGGCGCCGCCATCGTGGCCGGTGTCGCACTCATGTGCACCGGCGTCGGCGGCCCCGCCGGCCTCGCCCTCATGGCCGCCAGCGGCGCCCTCCTCTCCGGCGGCATCTCCGTCGCCACCCAGAAATACCAGAACGGCAGCGTCGACTGGGGACAAGTCGGCGTCGAGGCCGCCATCGGTGGCATCGGCGGCGCCGTCGGCGGAGGTGTTGCAGCCGCCGCGAGCCGCGCAGGCGTCAGCACCGTTGCTGCCAACACAGTCAGCGAGATCGCCGAAGGCGGCATCACCTCCGCCGCCGAGTACCTCACCGGCCCCGGCCCCCACAACCCCGTCGACTTCCTCACCACCACCGCCACCGGTGCCGCCATGGGTGGTATCCCCTTCCTCCCCGGCCCCGCCAACCGCACAGACCTCCCCACAAGCAATCAACTTGTGGATCTCCCGCCGGGAGCGACGCACGAGACGTACTATAGAGTCATGAGTGAACGGCACTATAATCGGCTTGTTCGAGATGGCGAGGTGCCTGCAACAGGTGAAACGTTTATCTCGCCTTCACGTGAGTATGCGGAAAAGTATAACGGTGCACTTGTTGAACTTAACGTGCAGCCGGGAACCAGAGCGCAACTAGAGCAGATCGGGGTTCGAGACCCGTCGCCTGCATCGGCTAGGGATTACCCTGACATGCCTCTGTCTTACCCGGGGTGGAATAGAAACAACGCATACTTTAAGAATGAAACTGGAGTGTCATATAGGCCTAGGAAAAGGTGCGGCTCTGGATCTTTTTAATCAGAACCTAGTTGATTTCCAAAGGTTGCGATAAATGAATGTTGACTACATGGAAATTATACCTAGACTGATTAAGTTTTCAAAATCTCCCCCCATCTCTAGCGAAGAGCTTCTTGGAAAATTTGGTGCTCAGAGCGGCCTTGAACTCGCAGAAAAGTTGTTTACTGAGGCCCTCGAAGAGCACTCCGATGAGGCATTTACTCTGGCAAAACTTGTTTGCATCAGATTTGATCTTTTTAGTCACTTTAAAAAATGCTCATAGAAGTGCTTTCTGAAGAGTGGCATACTAGTCATGAAGATATTGCTTGGGAGCTAGGGAGGATGCAGCTTCGTGAGGCGGTTCCTGCACTTCTGCACGTAACGAAATGGGTGCCAAGTTATCTTAAGTTTGACGAAGCAAGAGCACTTGCGGTTAAGGCAATTTACTCACTTGCATTGATTCCGGGAGATGAGGCCGTCGAGGCGCTTCGACAGATATCGCAGTATGATAATGAGCTTTTGGCTGAAAATGCACGTGAGCGTCTTAGGGAGCGACTTGGCGGTGCGTGGGGTCCGTACACAATATCATCTACCTAAGTAGATTAATCCTAGACCCGTAAGAGGGCAGGTATATTATAGCGTCACAAAACAAGATGTCACGATTGATTGTATGTAAGCGATAATGCAAAGCATCTTTGATCTGGGGTTTTGTGGAAAATAAACTTTCCGCATTTCATTTGAAGAGTCAAATTTTGTTTTATGCGCGTTATTGTCGACTTGGGGAGATGTATCCCGGTGGACGCCGCAGGTTAGTATCCCAGAAGTATGGGACCATGGAAAGGTGGTTGGCTCATGGCCGCTGGATCCGTGAGGAAGTCGAACTTCATTGAGGCTTCGGAAATGGCCCAAGAGATTTCTGGATTGCTGAGTCTCGCGGGGGAAGAACATCGGTCAAATTTATTCAAAGAGTGGTCGATTGTACTCGGTGAAGGCAGGAGCTCGAGTTTACTTTCAGACGTGTGTCAAAAAATTATGTCCACCATTTCCACCGGTATGGGTGGGTATAAGGATATATGCATTATGTCAGACGGAGCTCCGGATGTTGCCTTGAGCAGGCGCTTGCACGCACTCTCTAGTGATCTTTACGCATTCGCTAAGAGAGTAGTATATGGCGGGTGAATTTTGTGGAGCGCTTATTCATCGTAATTTTTGCTCTTCCTTTCATTTCTTTAGTGCGCTTGATCTCCCTAGAAGGTGTTCAGCTCAATAAATCTGGAGCTATTTCAAATTCAGTATAACTAGTATCCAAGCCTAGATCTTTGGAACAGAGTATTAGCGTCCGTAAAACAAGATGTCACCGATAACTGTCTCGGTCCCCGTCAGTACGATCCGGATACGCGGGCGTTCACCAGCACCGACCCGCTGCCGCCCGTCCCGGGCGCCGTGTGGGCCGCCAACCCCTATGCCTATGCCGGCAATGATCCGCTCCACGCAAGCGACCCGAGCGGCCTGCGTCCCATCACCGACGCCGAACTCCAAGCCCACCAACAAGCCAACCAAGGGCTGCTTGCCCAGGCCGGCGACTGGCTCGCCAACAACTGGGAATACCTCGCCGCCGGCGCCG
>JAUNLB010000014.1:0-1058 GCA_030532485.1 Pseudoclavibacter sp. | reverse complement strand
CCACAACCCCGTCGACTTCCTCACCACCACCGCCACCGGTGCCGCCATGGGTGGTGCCCCCCTCGTCCCCGGCCCCGCCAACCGCACAGACCTCCCACCAAGCGGAGCACGTCTTGGCGAGCAAAGCCCGACACCGACAGGCGGTGCGGGAGCTGGCTCATCGAACGCGACAGCAGCTGGAGGGCATAGCCCAGACTTCATCGTTCATCCAAATGGAGAAACAATTATTGTTCCCAGTGGAGCAACAGGCCCAACTCCTGCTAGAGGTGACGGTATCCAATTTACTGGCGGCTCAGGAGGTCATGGACTAGATCCCCGGGTGACTGATGTGCGTATAATGGATCCCGTGACAAAGGGAAAGTATCAATCTCCTAACGGATATGTGTCCTACTCAAATGCCTCGGGTCAAGCCGTGGATCCGTTTACCGGAAAAACTGTATCCAAAACCGATCCAATGTGGCATATCCCATTTTCCTAAACGAATAATCATGTCAAGTATAATAGAAGTTTTAACAAAAAACCCCAAAATCCCTGCCGAGCGGCTCGATGTCGATGTTTTTCGTGAGGAGGGGGCTCTCCGTGAGTCCGCGCTTCTAGACGTCCGGTCGGACGCGCTTGCGGGGGCGATGTTTTTTCTTTTTGACTGCAGAGGGTCGCTTTTCATCAATGCAGGAAATACAGGAGCTCTTGCTCTTTTTGGAGTGCGCTTTTTGTGCGTTAAAAACTTTCCTGAGAGACCCAGATTCTGGCACACGGTGGCGACTTGGAGCCCTTCAAGTCTTGAGCAGGGGAAAGCATGTTTGATCACATTTGACATGTTTTCTGAGTCTTCAGTAAGTGTCTATTTTTCTCGGGGTTACTTTTTTGTTGGGGATGTGCCCGGTGCAGACGGACCGCCTCCTGACTACGTGGAAGATACTGAGGGATTTATAAGAAAAAACATGCAAAGTTGGAGCTCCCCATTCGAGGTTCACAAAACTTCTTTTTTTATTCCTCATTGAAGTCTACGAGGGGCCCAGTCAGCTGCTGATCCGCCGGATCGGGCGCCGCGCAGACGC
>JAUNLB010000191.1 GCA_030532485.1 Pseudoclavibacter sp. | reverse complement strand
CGGACGTGCGGGTGGTCTCGGGTCTTTTGGAGCTGCACGGTGTGAAGATCGACCGGGACAACGGCTCGGGCGATCTGCACCTGGACCCCTCCAACGTCGAGCGGGCCCACATGGCCGAGATCAACGCCCACGCGGGCTCCAGCCGCATCCCGATCCTGTTCTGCGGGCCGCTGCTGCACCGCCTGGGGGAGGCCTTCATCCCGGATCTGGGCGGCTGCCGGATCGGCGACCGGCCGATCGACTACCACCTGGAGGTGCTGCGCAACTTCGGGGCGGACGTGCAGAAGCTCGACGAGGGCATCCGCATGCACGCCCCCGGGGGGCTGACCGGCGCCAAGGTCGAGCTGCCCTACCCCTCGGTGGGGGCCACCGAGCAGGTGCTGCTGACCGCCGTGCGCGCTCGCGGCCGCACCGAGCTGCGGGGCGCCGCGGTCGAGCCGGAGATCATGGACCTCATCAACATCCTGCAGAAGATGGGCGCCATCATCTCGGTGGACGCCGACCGGGTCATCCGGATCGAGGGCGTCGAGCGGCTCGGCGGCTACACGCACCGGGCCCTGTTCGACCGCAACGAGGCCGCCTCCTGGGCCTCGGCGGCGCTGGTGACCGGCGGCGACATCTTCGTGCGCGGCGCCCGGCAGGCCGAGATGCTGACCTTCCTGAACGTCTATCGCAAGGCCGGCGGCCGCTTCGAGATCGGCGAGGAGGGCATCCGCTTCGCCCACCCGGGCCGCCGGCTCGACTCGGTCGTGATCGAGACGGACGTGCACCCGGGGTTCATGACCGATTGGCAGCAGCCGCTCGTGGTCGCGCTCACTCAGGCGAAGGGCGTGTCGATCGTGCACGAGACGGTCTACGAGCAGCGCTTCGGCTTCACCGAGGCGCTCGTGGAGATGGGCGCGGTCATCGAGCTGCATCGCGAGTGCCTGGGCGGTCAGGTGTGCCGCTTCGGCCAGCGCAACTTCCTGCACTCGGCGGTCATCTCGGGGCCCACGAAGCTGCACGGGGCCGACATCGAGGTGCCGGACCTGCGCGGCGGCTTCAGCCACCTCATCGCGGCGCTCGGGGCGGAGGGGACCTCGACGGTGTCGAACGTCGGCATCATCGCGCGCGGCTACGAGAACTTCATCACGAAGCTGGAGCAGCTGGGGGCGGACTTCACCCTCGAGAACTGACGGAGGCGGACCATGAGCTCCGAACGGCGCCGGCCGAGCATCTTCTGGCTGCTGGCGGGCCTGGCCAGGCCCCTGACCTCGATCGTCTGGAAGTACGAGATCGAGGGCGAACTGCCCCAGGAGGGCCCCTTCATCCTCGCCCCGAACCACACGAGCGAGGCGGACCCGGTGGCGGTCGGCGTCGCCGTGTGGCGGCTGGGCAGGCTGCCCCGCTTCATGGCGAAGGACTCCCTGTTCCGCATCCCGGTGGTCGGCGCCCTGCTGCGCATGAGCGGGCAGATCCCCGTCTCCCGCGATCCGCGCAAGGGCAACCGCCAGGCGATGGACGCCGCGAGCCTGCTGATCCGCACCGGCCGGGGGGTCATCATCTACCCGGAGGGCACGCTCACGCGCGATCCGGAGGGCTGGCCGATGCGCGGCAAGACGGGCGCGGTGCGCCTGGCCCTGGCCGGCCGCATCCCGATCTACCCCTGCGCGCACACGGGCGCCGAGCGGACCCTGCCCCCCTACGGCCGTTTCCGCCTGACGTGGCGGTCCCCGCTGCGGATCCGGGTGGGGGAGCCGCTGGACCTCTCGGCCTACGAGGGGCGCGACCCGAGCCAGCGGGAGCTGCAGGAGGCCAGCGATCTGCTCATGCGGCGCATCACCGAGCTGCTGGTGCCGCTGCGGGAGGGGACGCCGCCCCCGGCGCTCCCGGGCGAGGCCGGGCGGGACCCGGAGCCGGCATGAGCGGGCTGTGCGTGGTCGGGGGCGGCAGCTGGGGCACGACCTTCGCGAAGGTCGTCGCGGACGCGGGCCACCCGGTCTCGCTGTGGGTGCGTCGGGCCGAGACGGCGGTGGAGATCAACGAGGCGCACCGCAACTCGGCCTATCTGCCGGGCGTCAACCTGCCGCCGGGGCTGAGCGCCGTCGACGATCTGGCGGCGGCGCTGCGGGGGGCGGGAGTCGTGTTCGTCTCGGTGCCGGCGCAGTCCGCGCGCGAGATGCTGGAGCGGATGACGCCGCTGCTGGAGCCGGACGCGGTGCTCGTCTCGCTCATGAAGGGCGTGGAGCGCTCGACGGGGCTGCGCATGTCCGAGCTGATCGCGGAGGTGACCGGCGCGCCCGCGGAGCGGATCGCGGTGGCCAGCGGGCCGAACATCGCCCTGGAGATCGCCCGCCGGGAGCCGACGGCGATCGTGGTGGCCTCGGCGGCCGAGCAGACGGCGCTGCGGGTGGCCCGGATCGTGCGCAACGACTATCTGCGCACCTTCGTGGGCACCGACGTGGTCGGCACCGAGTTCGGCGGGGTGCTGAAGAACCTCATCGCGATCGCGGTGGGGATCGTGGACGGCGTCGGCTACGGGCAGAACAGCAAGGCGGCGGTCATGACCCGGGGGCTGGCCGAGATCACCGACTTCGCGGTCGCCATGGGGGCCCGCCCGGCGACGCTCACGGGCCTGGCGGGGCTGGGGGACCTGATCGCCACCTGCGCCTCGCCGCTGTCGCGCAACTTCACGGCCGGCCGCCTGCTGGGGCAGGGCTACAACTTCCAGCAGGTGGTGGAGCGGATGGAGCAGACGGCGGAGGGGCTGCGCTCGGTCGGCGCGGTGCTGCACCTGGCCGCGCAGCACGGGGTGGAGATGCCCGTCTCCACCCAGATCCACGCGGTGCTCCACGGCCGCATGGATCCGGCAGACCTGGCGCCGCACCTGCCCACCGACGACCCGGTGGGCGAGTGAACCGGCCCGATTCACTTGACGAGCCCTGGGAGCCGGAGCCGGGCCTGCACTACGAGGAGGGGCCGGTGCGCGAGCCGCTGCCGGAGCTGTACGACCGCGTCCTGCTGCGCGCCTACCGGGGGCTTCTGGGCGAGCGGGCCGGGACGACGGAGCTGCGGGCGCGCTGGATCGAGGACGGCATGCTCCGGTACATCTTCCGGGACCTGGAGTCGGGGACGCTGTACGGCTACAGCTCCCTCATGCACCCGGGCACGCTGCGGGGCCAGGCGATGATGGCCGAGTTCTACGGCCTGGAGTTCGACGAGCCGCTGGGCGTGCGGGGCGTCGACCCCTTCGGCGTGGTCTGGTGCGACGACCACAAGCCGATCCCGGCCTCCCGCCGCTCGCGCGGGGCGCTGCCCCGCTTCCGCGCCCGGCTCGGCCGGGACGATCTGGACGCGCCGCAGCGGATCTCCCACGTCCTGGCCGAGCGGGAGGCGATCGCCGCCGGCCGGGAGGCCGAGGCGCGCTTCGGGCCGCACCGCCGATGCGTGCTGGAGGTGCTCTCGTGCACCGAGCGGCCCCCGCGGGCCGCGCCGGAGGACGAGCGGCGCCCGGCCGAGCGGGAGGGGCGCGCCGGGGTGAGCAGCGGGCTGCCGGAGGGCATCGCCCTGGACGGCGAGGGGCCGGCGCTCTCGCCGCTGCCGGAGCTGTACGACCGCATCCTGCTGGCCGCCTGGCGCCGGGCGCTCGGGCCGCGGGCCGCGGATGCGGAGGTCCTGGTGCGCTGGATCGAGGACGGCGCCCTGCACTACATCCTCCGCCCGCCCGGTCCCCGCGCGGAGCCGGGCAGGCGGGCGGGCGGCGC
>JAUNLB010000190.1 GCA_030532485.1 Pseudoclavibacter sp. | reverse complement strand
ACGTTCGGCAGTTCCGGCTCGTTCGGCTCTTCCCTCATAGGCTCGCCACAATTGTGCGGCCCGGGCCGGCCCCGAGCGGGCAGCGTCGTCGGAGCGTCGCGGATCGCCCGATCAGTCGCCGGCGCCGCCGGAGCCGGCCGTGGCCATGGGCAGGGTCGAATCCGCCGGGAAGTCGGGCGGCGAGGGCGGCCGGCCCGCCGCCACGAGCATCGCGCCGACCGCGGCGATCATGGCCCCGTTGTCGGTGCACAGCCGCAGCGGCGGCACCCGCAGCAGGATGCCGTGCTCCGCACAGCGCTCGGCGGCCAGCTCGCGCACCCGGGCGTTGGCCGCGACTCCGCCGCCGAGCACGAGCCGGGGCACCTCCAGCCGCAGGCACGCGTCGACGGCCTTGCGAGTGAGCACATCGGCGACCGCCTCGCGGAAGCCGGCCGCGACGTCCGCCACCGGCACCGGTTCGCCCCGGTCCTGGAAGGCCTCGACCTGGCGGGCGACCGCCGTCTTGAGCCCCGAGAAGGAGAAGTCGTAGCGGCGCTCGGCCAGATCCCGGGGCCGGCTCAGGCCCCGCGGGAAGCGGAACGCCTCCGGGTCGCCGTCGGCGGCGGCCCGGTCGATGTGCGGCCCGCCGGGGTAGGGAAGACCGAGGAGCCGGGCGACCTTGTCGAACGCCTCTCCGGCCGCATCGTCGATCGTCTCGCCGAGCATCTCCACCTCGTCCAGGGCGTCACCGAGGCGGATGAGCGAGCTGTGCCCGCCGGAGACCAGCAGCGCGATCGTGGGGAAGCCGGGGCCGTCGCCGCGCGCGCCGTCTCCGTCTCCGGTCAGGATCGCGTCCGCCGCCACGTGCCCGACGAGGTGGTTGACCCCGTACAGCGGCTTGCCCGTCGCGGCCGCCAGGCCCTTGGCGGCGCCGATGCCGACCATGAGGGCCCCGGCCAGGCCCGGTCCGGCGGTCACGGCGATCGCGTCGATCTGGTCGAGTTCCAGCCCGGCCTCGCGCAGCGCGGCCCGCAGGGTCGGCACGATCGCCTCCGCGTGAGCACGGGCCGCCACCTCGGGCACCACGCCGCCGAAGACCGCCTGCTCCTCCATGGAGGAGGCCACCGCGTTGGCCAGCAGACGGCGGCCGCGCACGATCCCCACGCCCGTCTCGTCGCAGCTCGTCTCGATGCCGAGCACGACCGGCTCGCGCACGGGCTCCGGTCCCGCCCCGCCTCCGCGCGCCTCGGCGCCGCGCACGACCGGCTCGCCCACCGCAGCCCTCCCCGCCCGCTCCGTCACGAGACTCCCCCTTCGTTCATCGCCCCGTCGTCTCCGGACCGGGGCCGGCGTCCGCCCGCATGACGATCGCGTCCGCCCCGTCGCCCGCATAGTAGCCCTCCCGACGGCCGATCTCGACGAAGCCGAGCTGCTCGTAGAGCGCGCGCGCCGCGAGCGCCGTCTCGCGCACCTCCAGGAAGACCGCCGCCGCGCCCCGTCCGGCCGCCCACGCACGCAGCTCGCCGAGCATGCGGCGCGCGTGCCCCGCCCGGCGGACGGCGGAAGCCACGGCGAGCGTCTGCACGTCCGCCTCGCCGGAGCCGGCGGGGGCGAGCATCCCCGCGTAGCCCAGCACGCGCCGCCCGTCCTCGAGCACGAGATAGCGGGTGTGCGGGCTGCGCAGCTCGGCCCGCACCGTGTCCTCCGACCACGCGTCGAGCGGGAACAGCTCGCGCTCCAGCTCCAGGATGCCGGGCGTATCCGACTCCTCCGCCGGGCGCAGGCGGACGGCTCCGGCGGGCGGCGGAGCGCTCACGCCGTCACCCGCTTGGGGGCGCCGGCCGGGGTCGCGTCCGGGGCGCGCAGGTAGACGATGGCGTCCTCCTCGCCCTCCAGGCCGACGGCCCGCCGGTCCAGCCAGGCCAACGCCAGATGCACGGCCGAGACGCCGTCGGCGTCCACCCGGGTCGCCACGCCGAGGAAGTCGGCCCCGACCTCCTCGCTGCGCACCAGCCGGGGCGCCGCGTCGGCGATCACCCAGCCGGCCGGGTAGCGGGAGCAGGCGCGCTCGCCGCGCCTCGCGTCGGTCGTCACGAGCAGGTCCCCCTGGAAGTCGAAGTGCCCCGAGCGCCACTCGTGGGCGATCGCGTCGTGGCTGGGCATGGCGATGCACTCGATCCCCCGGGCCGCCGCGAAGGCGCGCGCCGCCGCGACCCCGACCCGCAGCCCCGTGAAGGGGCCCGGCCCCATGCCCGCGATCACGCGGGTCACGTGCTCGGCGGCGATGCCGGCCGATTCGAGCGCCTCGGCGATCCCGATCCCCACGAGCTCGGCGTGCCGGCGCCGATCGGGCGAGCGGAACTCGCCCAGCAGCCGGCCCTGCATCGAGACGACCGCGACGTCCGTTCCGGCCGAGGTGTCGATCGCGAGCAGCATGGACACGATGCTACGCGAGGGCGGCGAGCGACGCGGCGTCCCAGCGGCGGCCGACCCCCCGGATCCGGACCGTCCGCGGCTCGTCCCCGGCCTCGTCGTCCTCGGCTTCCGTGCCCGCCGCTGCGCCGGGCGCCCCGCCCCGCTCGATCCGCACGTGCAGCCAGGCGTCCGCGACGGCGCCCACGAACTCGGCGCCCCACTCGATGAGCGTCGCGTTGCGCTCCAGCTCCAGGTCCAGGTCCGCCAGCTCCAGGGGATCGCGCAGCCGGTAGGCGTCCACGTGGACGAGGCCGGGCCCCGGCCCCTGCGCCTCGTGGCTGCGGGCGATCACGAAGGTGGGGCTGGAGACCCGGCCGCGCACGCCGAGCGCCTCGCCCACCCCGCGCGCGAGGGTCGTCTTGCCCGCCCCGAGCGGACCGTCCAGCACGACCACGTCGCCCGCGCGCAGCAGCCGGCCGATGCGGCGGCCCAGCCGCTCCATGGCCTCGGCGCCGGGCACCTCCAGCACCGTCGTCGCCTCCTCGTTCACGGCTCCTCCCATCGCACCTCCAGCACCGTCGTCGCCATCCCCGCTCACGGCTCCTCCCATCGCACCTCCACCCGCGCCCCGAGCGAGGCGGTCGCCGCGAGCGGGCTGAGCCCGGCGGCCTCGGCCCACTCCTCCAGGGTCGGCCCCTCCTCGCCGAAGAGGACCACCGCGTCCCCCACCCAGGCGTCGGTGTCCCGCAGCTCGGCCACGCACTGGTCCATCGCCACCCGGCCCACCACGGGGTGGACGGCGTCCACGATCCGCACGGAGATCCGGCCGGTGGCGCGGCGGGGCAGCCCGTCGGCGTAGCCGAAGGGCACCAGGCCCAGCTCGGTCGCCCGGTCCGCCCGCCAGAGGTAGCCGTAGGAGACCCCCTGTCCGGCCGCGACCCGCTTCACGAGCACCAGCTCGCTCTGCAAGCGCATGACCGGCAGCAGCGGCGCGTACTCGGGCACGCCGGGCGGACGCAGGTACACCCCGCGGGTCGCCGGATGCGGATCGGCGACGACCGGCACCTCGCCCGCGCCGAGCGCGGCCAGGACGATCGCGTCCGCCCGTCTGCGCACGAGCGGCCGCAGCCCCGCCGCCACCACGAGGGGCAGCAGCCGCGCGGCGCCGTGCCCGTAGGCGTCCGCGGACAGGTCGACCGCCCCCCGCTCGGCGGCGGGCAGCCCCTCGTCGAGCGAGGGCTCGGCCGCCCGCTCGGCCAGGCGCTGCCGGATCCGGTCCAGGCGCACGATCGCGGTGCGCGCCGGGCGCAGGCCGTCCTCGGGGCCGCCGCGGGCGGCGCTCGAGCCGCCCAGCACGCGCTCCGGGTCGATGCCCCAGGCGGCCGCCGACTCGTCGATCGACGCC
>JAUNLB010000013.1 GCA_030532485.1 Pseudoclavibacter sp. | reverse complement strand
GTCCTGGTCGTCGCCGACCAGCCCCTGGTCCGGACCGGCATCTCGAGGCTCCTGGCGGCCGAGGAGGACCTGCGCATCGTCGGCGAGGCGGCCGACGGCCGCGAGGCGCTCGCCCTGGCCGAGGAGCTGCGCCCGGACGTCGTGCTCATGGACGTGCGGATGAGCGGCATGGACGGGGTGACCGCCACCCGCCGACTGGTCGAGGGACGTCCGGCCGAGGAGGACCGGCTCGTCCGCGTGCTGGTCATGACCACCTTCGACGACGAGGACGTCGTCTTCGAGGCGATGCGGGCCGGCGCCAGCGGCTATCTGCTCAAGCACGCCTCGCCCACCGAGATCGCCGACGCCGTGCGCCGGGTCGCCGCGGGCGAAACCTGGCTGGACGCGACGGCCGCGACCCGGCTGGTGGACCGTCTGCGACCGCGCGTGGCGGACCGCACGGACGTCGCCGCCCTGCTCACCCCGCGGGAGGGACAGGTGCTGCGGATGGTCGCGTCCGGCATGTCCAACGGCGACATCAGCCGCGCGCTCACGCTGAGCGAGGCGACCGTGAAGACCCACGTGGCCCGCATCCTGCTGAAGACCGGGTCCCGGGACCGGGCCGCCGCCGTCGCGCTCGCCTACCGGAGCGGATTCGTGCTGCCCGACGATCCGCTCCCGGCATGAGCCCGCCCGGGCCGGCGGCCTCTGGGCGATCGGACAAGAGGCTCGGGCTCGAAAGGCCTCTCCGCAATCGAAGAAGAGTAGAGAAGGAGCACATCTCGTGAAGGCATCTGCAGCGTCGGACCCGGCCTCCGGCGCCATCGCACCGGAGGCCGCCGAGCCGACCGGGATCCCCGTGACCGCGACGCCGCCGAGTTTCGACCCGGCGGCCCGGCGGGTGACGCTGCCGGAGCTGGTCGGCGTCGCCCACCTGATCGACGGCGCCGAGCGCAGCGGCAGCTATCTGGCCCCCGGCACGGGGCCCCGGCCGCTGCGGGTGACGGCCGTCGCCCGGCCCGGCTACCGCCTGCGCGGGGACGCGGCGTGGTCGGCCACGGTGGGCGGCCCCCACGCCCCGGGCGCGGAGCTGGCCGCCGAAGACTTCCGCGGCCCGGCCGGCTGGCTGGTGCCGGAGGACGGACCGCGCGTCGGCACCCGCCGGGAGGGGCCGCCGCTGAGCCGCCCGGGCGCCGTCCCCATGCGCTGGAGCGGCTGGGGGCAGGCCCCGAGCCTGGTGCGCGACGGCTCCGGAACGGCGGGCGTGCCGCCGGGCACCGGCTGGGTGACGGCACAGCACACGGATCCCGGCCTGGAGGACGTGTCGGTGGAGATCGAGGTGGCGGCGCTGCCCGCCCCCGGCGGCCGGGCGGTGCTGCAGCTGCGCTTCGGCGTCGAGGCCGAGGACCCCGACCCCTTCCGCGAGCGCGGCTTCCGCCTCGAGGTGCGCTGGCCGCCCGTGGACGAGGCGACGGGCCGGGAGGAGGTCGCGGTCCAGCCGGGCAACCGGCTGTGGTTCACGCGGCGGGCCGGCACCGAGGGGCGCTGGACCTTCACGCGCATCGGCCGGACCGTCACGGTCGCCGCCCCCGACGGCCGCGTCGCCGGCTGGAACCGGGAGGCCGAGCCCGGCCGGTGGGGGACGGGGATCGTCCTCTCGCTGCCCGCGGGCGCCGATCCCGCCTTCCGGCTGGGCGGGATCCGGATCCGGGCGGCCCGGCCGTGAGCGCCGTCGCGGGGGCCGCGGTCGGAGCGCGGCCGGGGGCGACCGGCCTGAGCGTCTTCTCGCCCTATCTGGGCGAGGGGACCGTGTGGCAGCGGGACGTTCGCGGTTCGCGCATGCCCCTGGCGGCCGAGAGCGCGCGGATGGCCGCCTGGATGGGCGAGCACAGCCCCACCCCCTGGTACCCGCCCGGTTCGAAGAAGCCCTTCGGGCCGGCCACGGCGCTCAACCGCTCCGTGGCCGGCACCCACCCGATCCCCGTGTACATCATCGACTCCGCCGATCCCGGCTGCCCCGTCGCGCAGATGCGGGTCGGCGCCGTGCACGGCGGGGGAGCGGCGGATCTGGAGATCGTCTCCGGCGCCCTGCCCTGGCCCGAGCACTGCGAACCGGCCGGGAACCAGGACCGCGGGCTGGCGATCTGGGACCGGCGCACGGGGATCATGCGGGAGTGGTTCTTCGTCGAGCGGACCGGTCCGCGCGCCTGGAAGGCCGCCACCGGCGGCTACTCGATCGCCCGGCCCGGCCTTGCGGGGCTGGCCGAGACGAACCCGGGCACCCAGCTGCTGCGCGGCAGCAACGCGGTGTGCTGCATGCACAACCCGCTCGGCTTCATCGGGGCAGACGAGATCCGGCGCGGCCGGATCGCCCACGCCCTCGCCTTCACGAGCGCGAACTTCGCCCGCGGGCTCGCCCCTTCCTGGCCGGCCAAGATGAGCGACGGGAAGGCGCCGAGCGAGCAGGCCCCCTTCTCGCCCGTCCACGGGCAGTGGGCCCGGGTGTCGGCCGAGGTGGACCCGGAGCACGACCCGGACACCGGACGGCCCTATCGGCCGCTGACCCGGCTGCTCATCCGCGCGGCCCAGCGCTACGGCCTGGTGGGCACCGACACCAACACCTGGTGCCACGCCTTCAACGCCGAGTCCGGCCAGGAGGCCCGGGCCCTGAGCGGCACGGACCCCTGGGAGGACGGCGGGGAGCTGGCGAGGATCCTGGACCCGCAGGACCCGGACCGGGCCTTCGACGTCCGGGACTTCCCCTGGCACCGCACCGAGTGGGCGCCGGTGGACTGGGGCCGGCCGGACCCGGACCTGAACATCCGCCCGTCCGAGTACTGGCCCCACCGCGGTTGAGCGCCGCCCGCTCAGCCCTCCAGATCGTCCCTGCCCGGCAGCCAGGAGCGGCCCGGCCCGCCCCAGCCGCGCCTGCGCATGGTGCGGAAGGCCTGCTTCCCCCAGGGGTGGCCGAGCCGGTCGGCGTAGAGGACCCCCTCCAGGTGGTCGTACTCGTGCTGCAGGATGCGGGCGAACCAGCCACTCGCCGCCAGCTCGTAGGGCTCCCCGTCCAGGTCCCGGGCCCGCAGCAGGGCCCGCTCGGCGCGGCGCAGCGGGAAGCGCTCCCCCGGAAAGGACAGGCAGCCCTCCGACTCGGCGTCCTCGTCCAGCTCCCGGATCGACTCCGGCACGGCCGGAGAGACGAACAGCTCCGGGTCGATCGCCACGCCCCGGCGCAGCACCCCCTCCTCCTCGTAGCCGTAGACGAACACGCGCCGCCCGACGCCCACCTGCGGGCCGGCCAGCCCCACCCCGGGGGCCGCGTCCATGGTCTCGAACATGTCCGCCACCAGCGTCCGCAGCTCCGGGTCGATCGCGCCGACGGGGCGCGCGGGCTCGTGGAGGACGGGATCGCCGTAGATGCGGATCGGGAGCACGGTCATGGACCAAGCGTATCGGCGCGTAGACTCGCTGCGTGATGCTCGATTTGGCCGCCGAGGCCGCCACGGGGCTGCGGCCCGCGCAGCTGCTCGGCATCCCCCTCGCCCTCGCCGGCGCCGTGCTCATGTCCATCGGCGCGCTCTACCAGCACCGCGGGGTGACGAAGGTGGAGGAGGCCAGCGGATCGAAGGCCGTCTCCGGGCTCAGCGCGCGGCAGCTGGGCCGGCTCGTCAGCCGCCCCTCCTGGGTCGTCGGCACGACCCTGCTGTGCCTCGCGGTCGTGCTGCAGCTGGCGAGCCTCGCCTTCGCCCCGCTCATCGTGGTCCAGCCCCTCGGCGTGGCCTCCCTGGTGCTGACGACCCTGCTGACCGCCAGGATCACCGGCATCCCCCTGCGCCGCAACAAGCGCCTGGCGGTCGGCCTGTGCGTCGGCGGCGTGGGCGCCTTCGTGACGACCGCGGGCTTCGTGGCCGCCGAGGCACCGGTGACCGATGCGCGCATCGTGGTCGTGCTCGTCGTGCTGGGCTTCGTCGTCTGCGCGCTGATCGCCCTGTTCGCGGCCCTCCGGCGCCGCTTCAAGGCCCTCTTCTTCATCATGAGCGCGGGCGTCGTGTACGGCTTCGTGGCGACCCTCTCCAAGATCATCATCACCCGCTTCCAGCAGGGCGAGGCGGACGCGCTCACCTTCGTCTGCCTGGCGGCCGCGATCGGCGGCACCGCCGTCGGCGCCTACTGCGTGCAGACCGCCTACGCCTCCGGCCCGCCGGACCTGGTGGTCGCCGGGCTGACCGTCATCGACCCCATCGTGGCCGTCGTCATCGGCATCGCGGTGCTCGGCGAGGCCGATCACGCCCCCTGGTACGTGCTCCCCGTCTTCCTGGTCACCGGCGCGCTCGCGGTGTGGGGGGTGTTCCTGCTGGAGCGCGGGCAGACCGCTCAGGAGATCGAGCGGGCCAGGGCCCACGCCCTCTCCCGCGGCCGCTCCGCCCGCGGGTGCAGCGCCGAGGACACGCGATAGTCTTGGGGAGACCCCGTGAACGCGCCGCCGGACCGCCCCGCTCCCCGAACACGGGAGAGCAGCCCGTCGGCGAGCTCCGCGAGCGCGACGCCGGGCGCTTCGACGAACGACACCGAAACCGAAGACGAGCATCGAGGACCCCAGACGTGCCAGACCCCGGAAACCGCCCCGTCGACGAACCGGGCTCCGGCCCGCTGCGCATCCTGATCCCGGGGGACACCTTCCCTCCCAATGTGAACGGCGCGGCCAAGTTCACCGAACAGCTCGCCGCCGGCATGGCGGCGCGGGGCCACGAGGTGCACGTCGTGGTGCCCGCCGCCTCCCGTCGGCACGGCTGCTGGACCGAAGAGTACTCGGGCCAGCGGATCACGGCCCACCGGCTGCCCAGCTACCGTTGGCCGTGGCACGACTGGCTGCGCTTCGTGCTGCCGAACCGGGCGCGCGTCTACATGCGGCGCATCCTGGCGGAGGTCCGGCCCCACGTCGTGCACTCCCAATCGGTGGTCGTGCTCGGCCGGGCCGCCTCGATCGAGGCCCAACGGCTGGGCATCCGGCAGATCATGACCAACCACCTCATGCTCGAGAACGTGCTCGACCACTCGCGCATCCCCGGCTTCCTGCAGCAGTTCGTGGCCAAGCGCTGGTGGCGGGACGTGACCGAGACGCTCGCCCGCAACGCGGCGGTCACCACCCCCACCCGACGGGCCGCCGAGTTCCTCTCGCGCAACGGCGGGGTCGAGGAGGTGCTGGCCATCTCCTGCGGCATCCACACCGAGCGCTACCGCCCCGACTTCGGCCCCAAGCCCGAGCGGCGCATCCTGTTCGTCGGCCGCGTGACCGGCGAGAAGCAGCTCGACACGCTCCTGCGCGCCTTCCGGCTGCTGCCCACCGAACTGGGCGCCCGCCTGGACGTCGTCGGCCTCGGCGACAAGCGGCGGGAACTCGAGGCGCTGGCCGCCGAGCTCGGCATCGCCGAACGGACCTCCTTCCACGGCTACGTGAGCGAGACGGCGCTGCCGGGCATCTACCGTCGGGCCACCGTCTTCGCGATGCCCTCCACGGCCGAGCTGCAGTCGATCGCCACCATGGAGGCCATGGCGTCCGGGCTCCCCGTCGTAGCGGCGGACGCCATGGCCCTGCCCCACCTCGTGCACCACGGGCGCACCGGCCTGCTCGTCGCCCCCCGCGATCCGCAGGCCCTGGCCGACGCGCTCGAGCGCGTGCTGCGCATGCCCGAGGAGGAGCGGCAGCGGATGGGCCGGGCCGGGCTGCAGCTCGTGCAGATGCACGACATCGAACGCACCCTGGACCTGTTCGAGCGCCTCTACCGGGGCGAGAGCGTCGCCGAGGTGGCGCGCGACTCGTACAACGAGCAGGACCGCTCGCTGGAGGACCGGTCCCGGGACGGCGCGGACGGGCCCGACGAGTCCGACGCCGCCGCCGCGGGCGGAGGACGCGCGGCGTGAGCCCGATCGAGGACCGGGAGGGGCTGCCGGGCGCCGGGCGCCTGGTGGTCAAGATCGGCTCCTCCTCGCTCACCGGGCCCGACGGCGGCCTCGCGGTCGACGCGCTGGAGCGCATCGTGCGGATCCTCGCCGCCCGCAGGCGTTCGGGAACCGAGATCGTGCTCGTCACATCCGGCGCGGTCGCCGCCGGACGCGCCCGGCTCGGGCTGAGCCCCGGCCGACTGTCCGTCGGCGACGCCCAGGCAGCCGCCTCGGTCGGGCAGGGCGCCCTGATGACCCGTTACACCGAGGCCTTCGCCGGGCACGGCCTGGCTGCAGGCCAGCTCCTGCTCAGTGCGGAGGACACCGTTCGCAGGAGCCGCTACCGGAACGCCGTGCGGGCCTTCGATGCGCTGTTCGGCCGGGGCGCGGTGCCCGTCGTGAACGAGAACGACGCCCTGGTCACCGACGAGCTGCGCTTCGGCGACAACGACCGGCTCGCCGCGCTCGTCGCCCAGCTCGTGCGCGCCGACGCGCTCGTGCTGCTCACCGACGTGGACGGGCTGTACGACGGCCCGCCGGGGCGGCCCGGCGCCGTCCGGATCCCCGTGGTGGCGGACGCCGACGCGCTCTCGGGGATCGAGCTCGGCGGCAGCGGCAGCCGGGTGGGCACCGGCGGGATGGTCACCAAGCTGCAGTCCGCCCGCATCGCCGCCGCCAGCGGCATCCCCGTCCTGCTCGCGGCGGCGGGGCGGGCCGAGGCGGCGCTGGCCGGCGGCCCGGTCGGCACCTGGTTCCGGGCCGCGCCCCGGCGCGGCACCCGCCTGCAGGTCTGGCTGCGCTACGCGGCCGAGGGGCGCGGTCGGCTGGTGCTCGACGAGGGGGCGGTGCGGGCCCTCGAGCACGGCGGCGCCTCGCTGCTGCCGGCCGGCATCCTGCGGGTGGAGGGGGAGTTCGACGCGGGCGACCCCGTCGAGCTCGTCGCCGAGGACGGCCGCACCATCGCCCGGGGCGTGGTCGCCTTCGACGCGGGCGAGCTGCCGGGGATGCTCGGCCGCTCCACCCGGCAGCTGCGCGACTCGCTCGGCGAGCGCTTCGAGCGGGAGGTCGTGCACCGCGACGACCTCGCCCTCGTGGATGCGCGGGGCCGGGATGCGGACGGCGCCGGGTCCGCCGTCGAGCGGGCCCCGTCCGGTCCCTGAGCGGGCGGCCCGGTCCGGTCCCGAGCGGGCCCCGCTTGGCATAGACTGCCGGGCATGGAGCAGAGGCAGGCGACGGGGCCGCAGGAGGCGCCGGAGGGACGGAGCGAGGCGGAGCGGCGGGTGCGGGCGGCCGCCCGCGAGGCCCGCACGGCCGCCCGCTCCCTGGCCACGGCCCCCCGGGCGGTCAAGGACGAGGCCCTGCACGCCATGGCCGACGCGCTGCTGGCCGAGAGCGGGGCGATCGAGGCGGCGAACGCCGAGGATCTGGAGCGCGGCCGCCGGGACGGCATGAGCGAGGGGCTGCTGGACCGCCTGCGCCTGGACGCGGGACGGATCGAGGCCGTCGCCGCCGCCCTGCGGGAGGTGGCCGCCCTGCCCGACCCGGTCGGCGAGCTCGTCCGCGGCGCCACCCTGGCCAACGGTCTGGAGCTGCGGCAGCTGCGCGTGCCCGTGGGCGTGGTCGGCATGATCTACGAGGCCCGGCCCAACGTCACCGTCGACGCGGCCGGCCTCGCGCTCAAGAGCGGCAATGCGGTGCTGCTGCGCGGCGGCAGCGCGGCCGTCCGCAGCAACGGGGCGATCGTCGCGGCCCTCGGCCGGGCCCTCGCCTCGCAGGGCCTGCCGCCGCAGCTCGTCCAGTCCGTCGACGCCTGGGGCCGGGAGGGGGCGGTGGCCCTCATGCGGGCCCGCGGCCTGGTGGATGTGCTCGTGCCCCGCGGCGGTGCGGGGCTGATCCGGACCGTGGTCGAACAGGCCTCCGTCCCGGTCGTGGAGACCGGCGTCGGCAACGTCCACCTCTACCTGGACCGCGCGGCCGAGCCGGAACGGGCCCTGGCGATCCTGGTCAACGCGAAGACCCAGCGGGTCGGGGTCTGCAACGCCGTCGAGACCCTGCTCGTGCACGAGGAGCTCGCCGACACCCTGCTGCCGCGCGCACTGGCCGCCCTCCAGGAGCGGGGCGTGCTCGTCCACGGCGACGAACGGACCGCCGCGGCGGCCGAGGGCGTGCTCCCGGCCGGCGAGGAGGACTGGGCGAAGGAGTATCTGGCGGCCGAGATCGCGGTGCGGGTCGTGCCCGACATCGACGCGGCCATCGGGCACATCCGCGACTACTCGACCGGCCACACCGAGGCGATCGTCACCGAGGACCTGTCCGCGGCCCGCCGCTTCACGCGCGAGGTCGACGCCGCCGTCGTCATGGTCAACGCCTCCACCCGCTTCACCGACGGCGGCGAGTTCGGCCTCGGCGCCGAGCTGGGCATCTCCACCCAGAAGCTCCACGCGCGCGGCCCCATGGGGCTCGCGGACCTCACGACCACCAAATGGATCGTCACCGGCGAGGGCCACGTCCGGCCCTAGCGGGAGACGGCGCGCAGACCGGACGACGGCGTCCAGAGAAGAGAGGAACATGGTCTGGGACATCCTCGTGATGAGCCTCTACGCGATCGGCATGATCGGCATCGGCGTGTGGGGCATGCGCAGAGCCGTGACCCGCGGGGACTACCTGCTCGCCGGCCGTCGGCTCGGCGTGCTGCCCTACGCGGGAGCCATGTCGGCGCTCGTACTCGGCGGCGCCTCCACCGTCGGTGGCGTGGCCCTCGGATACAAGCACGGCCTGTCGGGCGCCTGGCTGGTGGCGGCCATCGCGATCGGCCTGGCCGCGCTCAGCGCCCTGTTCGCCAAACGGCTCGCGAAACTCGGGGTGGGCACGGTCACCCAGATGCTGGAGCTGCGCTACGGGCCCGGCCCGACCCTCTTCCCGGGCCTGGTCATGGTGCTGTACACCTTCATGCTCGCGGCGACCTCCACCCTCGCCTACGCGACGGTCTTCCGGGTCGTGCTCGGTCTGCCGGACTGGGCGGGGGTCCTGATCGGCGGCACTATCGTGCTGGCGTACTCCCTGCTGGGCGGCATGTGGTCGATCACCCTCACCGACATCGTCCAGCTGATCGTCACGACGATCGGCCTGCTGTTCGTGCTGCTGCCCCTCGCGCTGCTCGGCGCGGGAGGCTTCGAGGGCATGGCCGTCCGCCTGGACGAGGCGTTCTTCTCGCCCTGGTCCATCGGCGGGGCCACCATCGTCACCTACCTGGTGACCTTCTCGCTGGGCATGCTCATCGGCCAGGACATCTGGCAGCGCCTGTTCACCGCCCGCACCCCGCGCGTGGCGGTCTCAGGCGGTCTGGGCGCGGCGGGGTACGCGCTGCTCTACGGCGTCGCAGGCGCCCTCATCGGGGCGGCCGCCAGGGTCCTGCTGCCGGATCTGTCGAATCCCGACGACGCCTTCGCCGCCGTCACCCAGCTGCTCGTCGCCCCCGGCGTGCGGGGCCTCGTCTTCGCCGCGGCCCTGGCCGCCATGATGTCCACCGCCTCCGGGGCGATCATCGCCTGCGCGACGGTGTTCACCTCGGACCTGCTGCCGCTGCTCCGTCGCGGCGCCGCGGCGGAGGGCCCCCGAGGGGGCGCACGCAGCTCCGGTCTGGGCGCCTACCGCCTGAGCATGCTCGTGTTCGGCCTGGGGGTGCTCGGCGTCGCGACGGTGCTGAGCGATGTGGTCACGGCGCTCGTCATCTCCTACAACATCCTGGTGGCCGGGCTGCTGGTGCCGATCCTCGGCGGCATGCTCTGGCCTCGCGCGACGCTCGTCGGCGCCTATTCGGCCATGGCGGCCGGCACGCTGGCCGTGCTGACGGGTATGTTCTTCATCTGGGACCGTGACGCCAACGAACCGGTCTACTTCGGCCTCGGCCTGGGCGTCGTCGTCTTCGTCGCGGTGAGCCTGGCGACGCGGCCGACCGCACCGGAGCTGCGTGCGGAATGGGAGCGGCGCCTGGCCCGATCGGACCGGACCGACCTCAGCACGGCGGGCGCGGCCTCCGCGTCCCGCCCAGATCCCGCCCCTGAAGACGGAGGAGCCCCGTGAGCGAACCCCTGCCCCACCCGCATCTGCCCGCGGAACTCAGCGCGAATGCGCCGCGCGTGGTCGAGAACGGCAACGTCGGCCCGGTCAACTCCGCGCTCGTGCCCCGGTTCAGCGGTCCGGCGACCTTCGCGCTGCTGCCGCAGATCCACGAGGTGCCCCGCGCCGACATCGCCGTGCTCGGCGTGCCCTGGGACGCCGGGGTGTCCTTCCGCTCCGGCGCCCGCTTCGGCCCCCAGGGCATCCGGCAGGCCTCCCGGCTGTTGCGCCCCTACAACCCGGCCCAGGACCACTCGCCGTTCGCGTCCGTGCAGATCGCGGACGCGGGCGATCTGGCCGTCAACCCCTTCGACATCCGGGAGGCGGTGCAGACCGTCGAGCGCGCGGCCACGCAGCTGGTGCGGGCCGGCACCCGCATCGTCGCCCTCGGCGGGGACCACACGATCGCCCTGCCGCTGCTGCGCGCGGTCGCCGACGCGCACGGCCCCGTGTCGCTGCTGCACTTCGACGCCCACCTGGACACCTGGGACACCTACTTCGGGGCCGAGTACACCCACGGCACGCCCTTCCGCCGCGCCGCGGAGGAGGGGATCATCGACCCGGAGGCCATCAGCCACGTCGGCACCCGCGGGCCGCTCTACGGGGTGAAGGACCTGGAGGAGGACCGCCGCATGGGCTTCGGCGTCGTCACCTCCGGCGACGTCTTCCGGCACGGCGTCGAGCACATCGTGACCCTGCTGCGCGAACGGGTGGGGTCCCGGCCGCTCTACCTCTCGCTGGACATCGACGTGCTGGACCCCGCGCACGCCCCCGGCACGGGCACGCCCGAGGCCGGCGGCCTGTCCTCCATCGCCCTGCTGGAGATCGTCCGGGGCCTGGCGGGGCTGAACCTCGTGGGCGCGGACGTGGTCGAGGTGGCCCCCGCCTACGACCACGCCGACATCACGGCGGTCGCCGCCTCCCATGTGGCCTACGAGTTCACGACCCTCATGGCCCGGCGCATCGTCGCCGAGCGCGAGGCGGCGGAGGCCGAGGCGTGAGCGGCGCGCGCACCGGCGGGGACCTGGCCCTGGAGACGCTCGCGGCCCTGGGCGCGAAGGCCGTGATCGGCCTGCCCGGGCAGCACGCGCTCGGCCTGTTCGACGCGCTGCGCAGATCCGGGCTGGCGTATCTGGGCGCCAGGGTCGAGAACAACGCGGGCTTCATGGCCGACGGCTTCGCGCGGGCCAGCGGCGAGGTCGCGCCCCTGCTGCTGTCCACCGGACCGGGCGCGCTCACCTCGCTGCCCGCCCTGCAGGAGGCGGCCGCCGCCTCGGTCCCCGTGCTCGCGATCAGCGCCCAGATCCCCGTCGCCGGCCTCGGCGGCGGCCGGCACGGCTTCCTGCACGAGCTGCCCGAACAGGCGGCCGCCTTCCGGGGCATTGTGAAGGGCGCCTGGACCGTGCGGCGCACGGCGCAGATCCCCTCGGCGCTGGCCGAGGCGTGGCGGCTGGCCGCGAGCGCCCCGCAGGGGCCGGTGCTGGTGGAGATCCCGCAGGACCTCCTGCTGGCCGCCGCCGGCGCGGACGCCCCGCCGGTGCGCGGACCGATCCGGACGGAGCCGCTGCGCCCGCAGCCGCTGCCGGAGCTGCTGGACGCCGCGGCCGAGGCGCTGGCCGGCGCCCGGCGGCCCGCGATCCTGGCGGGCGGGGGCGTGAGCCGGGCCGGGGCGGGCGAGGAGCTGGCGCGGCTGGCCGAGGCGCTCGACGCGCCGGTGGCGACCACCTTCGGCGGCAAGGAGTCCTTCCCGTGGGACCACCCGCTCAGCGCCCGCTCCTGGCTGGAGGACATCGCGACGACCGAGTTCCTGGAGGACGCGGACGTGCTGCTCGTGGTCGGTTCGGGCCTGGGCGAGCTGTCCAGCAACTACCGCACCTTCGCGCCCCGCGGCCGTTTCATCCAGATCGAGGCGGATCTGGGCAAGCTCTGTTCGAATTACCCGGGGCTCGGCGTCCACGCGGATGCGAAGCCCGCCCTCGCGGGCCTCGTGCAGCGGCTCGCCGGGCTGCCCCAGGCCCCCGGGCGCGAGCCTTCGGCTCCGCGCATCCGAGCCCTGCTGGAGACGGTCGAGCGGCGTCTGGACGGCCAGGAGCTCGCCGCCGAGCGGCGTTTCCTGCGGGAGCTGCGCGAGGCGGTGCCGGATGCGGCCGGCACCTCCTGGGACATGACGATCAGCGCCTACTGGGCGTGGTCGGCGTGGGACCCCCGGCAGGGCCTGTTCCAGTCCGGTCAGGGCGCGGGGGGCCTGGGCACGGGCCTGCCCGGGGCGATCGGCCAGGCCTTCGCGCATCGGGTGGCGGGCCGGGACCGGCCGGTGCTCGCGGTCAGCGGCGACGGCGGCGCGATGTACGGGATCGCGGAGCTGGCGGTGATCGCCCAGGAGCGGCTGCCGGTCGTGTGGCTCGTGGTCGACGACGGCGGTTACGGCATTCTGCGCGAGTACATGACCGGCGCCTTCGGCGAGGCGACGGCGACCGAGTTGGCGCGGCCGGACTTCGTGGCGCTCGCCGGCTCCTTCGGGCTGCCCGCGGAACGGGCGGAGCTCGCCGAGGCGCCGGCGGCGGTCGCCCGGGCCTTCCGGGCCGGCGGCCCGCGGGTGATCGTGGTGCCGGCCCTGCTGCGCATGTTCGAGGCCACCCCCGGGGACCGCGAGCCGGTGCGCGGTGGCGCATCCGCCGCCGCCCGCCACAGGTGCGCGCTCGCGCGAAACCTGGGCAAGACCCGCACGTTTGGGGCGCGCGCGCACCTGGGGAGCCGCTCCGTCTCGGACAAGAAAATTTTCGCCACCGCTGAGCGACACCGCGACCGCCATCGGCGAGACGACCGGCGACCCGGCTGGACGCGGGCCGGTGCCCTGATCCGGTCCCGCGGTGTGCCTCGGGTTACAATCGTCCCTGCTCGGGGCGGTAGCTCAGCCGGTCAGAGCAGTGGACTCATAATCCATCGGTCACGGGTTCAAGTCCCGTCCGCCCCACCACCTTCGTCCCCTCGGCCGGGCAGCTCCAGCCGCCGCCCGGTCCAGTGCGTCCGCAGCCAGCGGTCATGAGAGGCGATCACGACGGTGCCCGGGGAGTCGGCGATGGCCGCTTCCAGGGCGGCGACGAGACCCGGCGAGAAGTGGTTGTCCGGTTCGTCCAAGAGCAGCAGTTGCGGCGGCCGGGCGAGCAGCGCGGCGAGCTCCAGACGGCGCCGCTGGCCGAGGCTGAGCTCCGCGAGCGGCCGCTCGTGTTCGCTCGGCGCGAGCAGCCCGAAGGCGCCGAGCGGTACCTCCTCGGCGCGCTCGGCCCCGACGAGCTCGGCGTAGGCCTCGCGCGCGGTGCGATCGCGGGCCTGCCGATCGAGCGCTTCCGACTCTTGGCCGAGCAGCCCCGTCGCCAGGCCCGGTGCCCGCTCCAGCCGCCCGGCGTCGGGCGCCGCCCGGCCGGCGAACAGCTGCAGCAGCGTCGACTTGCCGGAGCCGTTCGGTCCGGTGACCAGCCACTTCTCGCCCCGCTCGATACGCAGCGAGGTGCGGGGCAGGCGGTGCCGCACAGCGACTCCGTCGGCCAGGAGCACGGGCCCCTCGACCCTCTGCCCGCCGGGCGGGCCCGCGACTTCGAGTCCGCGGAACACGAGCGGCTCCGGCGGTCGACGGATCTGCCGGGCCGCCAGCGACTCCAGGCGGCTCCTGGCCTCGCCCACGCGCCGGGAGACGAGCCTGGCGTTGCGGTCGGCGTAGAACTTCTTGGCCGTCCGCGCCTCGCTGCGCGGTCCCCGCTCCGGGCGGCCGACGCTGCGCCGCTCCACCACGGCCGCCCGCAGGCGGGACAGCTCCGCCTGCTCCTCCCGGTAGCGTCGCCGCCAGCGCTGCTCGGCATCGGCCCGAGCGGCCAGGTAGTCGCGGTAGCCGCCGGAGAAGCGGACCGTCCCGACACCGCTTCCCGCCCCCGTCGCGCCGAGCTCTGCCGCGAGCGCGCGGGGAAGTGGCGAGGGGTCCAGGTCCAGGAGCGAGGTGGCGGCCTCGTCGAGGAACGCCCGATCGTGCGTCGCCATGAGCACGGGACCGTTCCAGGCGGTGATCGTGTTCAGGAGGTAGCCCGTCGCCTCGTCGTCGAGGTGGTTTGTCGGCTCGTCCAGCAGCAGCGCCTCGGGGCTCCCGAGCAGCAGCAGTGCGAGAGACAGCCTCGCCCGCTGTCCTCCGGAGAGGGAGCCGGTCGCCCGACCCCGGTCGAGTGCTCCCAGGCCGAGTCCGGCCAGCGTCGTCTCGATGCGGGCGTCGAGCTCCCACACGCTCAGGCGCTCCGCGGTCTGCAGGGCCCGGGCGTAGGCGTTCGCGACCGCAGCCTCCTCGGGGCTGCGGGCCAGCGCGGCGGCGCACTCGCCGACCGCGGCCGCCGCGCGCCGCAGGGGCGCGACCGCCTGCTCCACCGCTTCGGTGACGGACTGCGCGGGCCCGAACGGGGGCTCCTGGTGCAGCAGCCCGATCGGGGGCCGGACCCCGTCGCCGACGGGGACGGCGATCCGGCCGGCGGCGGGGACGAGCAGGCCCGCGATCAGCCGGAGCAGGGTGGACTTGCCGGAGCCGTTCTCCCCGATCAGGGCGAGCCGTTCGCCGGTGGAGACCGTGAACGACACCCCGCCGAGGACGCGGCGGCCGGCGAAGGAGAAGGAGATGCCGTCGACGCGCAGATGCGAGCCGGCGCGCACGGAGGACGAGGCGGAAGCGGACGGAGAGCGACGAGGCACGAGGGGATCCTGGAAGAAGAGCAGAGGGAGCCTGCCGGGCGCAGCACGGCCTCGGGCGCAGGCGCGGTCTGGTCTCAGATCCTCACCCGGGAACCGTATCAGACCCGGGGCGTGTGACCCTGTAGAGTCCGCAGCGAGCGTCCGCCCCGGACGGGGCGTGCGAAGACTACGGGAATCGAGAGAGAGGCCCCTCATGCTCCTGGCGTTCTCCGTCGCCCCTTCCGGGACCGGCCGTGCCGACGGCTCCGTCCACGACGCCGTCGCGGCGGCCGTGCGGGTGGTGCGCGAATCCGGCCTGCCGAACCGGACGAGCAGCATGTTCACCGAGATCGAGGGGGAGTGGGACGAGGTCTTCGACGTCGTCAAGCGGGCGACCGAGGCGGTCGAGCCCTTCGGTTCGCGGATCTCGCTCGTGCTCAAGGCGGACATCCGCCCCGGCTACTCGGGCGAGTTGGACGGCAAGCTGGAGCGCCTGGAGGCCGCGCTGGACGCGGCGGACCCGGACGCGGGTCGCTCGTGACCGGGGCGCAGACGGAATCGGGCGCGGCCGGACGACGGGCTCGACACGGGAGCTCGCCGTACTGATCGGAGAGCTCGCTCGGCAGATCGGGCCGGTCGGGGTTGACGTTGACACGGTGTGATGGCCTGGAATCGGGGACATGTTGAGTATCGGCGAAATCGCGTCCCGCGCTGGCGTCTCTCGCCGGATGCTGCGTCACTGGGAGCGCGAAGGGCTGCTGGTCCCGGCCCTCGTCGACCCGGGGAACGGTTACCGGCGCTACTACGGCAGCCAGCTGGGCCGGGTCCGAGCCATTGCGGAGCTGCGCGATCTGGGGTTCAGTCTCGGCGAGATCCGCCGATTGCTCGATCCTCGGATCGCGCAATCCGGCCTGGAGGAGCTCCTGTCCCGGCAGGCGAACGTGCTGCGCGAACAGATCGCCGTGGCTTCGACGCGTCTGGCGAAGATCCGGCTCCGGTTGGACGCCATCCGAGAGGCCTCCGAGGAGATCGCCATGAACCTGTCCATCGAATCCCTGCCGGCCCTCACCCTGCGGGGCGCCTCTGCCACGGTGCTCGACGAGACCGGGATCGGTCAAGCCGTGGCCCGATTGCGTCGGGGACTGGGGCGGATCGAGGAAGACCTCGTGTTGTTGTTCGACGGCACTCGGGAGGATCGCATTGTGGTGTCCGTCGGCATCGCACGGCCGGGGCCTGGCCGGTCCCTGCAGGAGATCCGCACAGCGGCGGTCGAACGAGGCGTGTCGGTTCGTTTCGACACGACCCCCGACAGCATCGCCGACGCATGGGTGCTCATCGACGCCGAGCTGGAGAAACGACAGCTGACCGCCGGAGGGGTCTACCGTCAGATCCTCGCTCCGAACGGAGCGACCACACTCCAAGCTCCCGTCCGCACCTCGCCGGTGTGTCATGTCGGACGCTCCCTCCCGTGACGCGCCTGCCCGGTTGACCTCGAGTGCTCCCGGCTTCTCTCGCGGAAGCCGTCCGAGCCGGTGGCGGTGACCGGCGTTGTCGCTCGGCGGGCCGGGCGGCGTACACCGGGAGTGCGGGTGATTTACCGACATGACAGATGTCTCGTTTTCCGTCTCGAGTGTCGGAGGTGTCGGGGAGGACTCACCGGCTCCTTTCTGTGTCTTTTCAGGGTCTTGCCCCCGTTGTGTGGACACGGGGTACCGAGTTCGGGCAGTCGGTGTACTGGGTCAGTCTTGCCCCCGTTGTGTGGACACGGGCACCTTCGTGAGCTTGCGCTTCAGGTCGGCGCCGTCTTGCCCCCGTTGTGTGGACACGGGGGCAAGACCCTGATGAACCACCCTTCTGACCGACCCCGCCGGGAACACGCCCCCGGCGCCGTGGCACCACTCGTCTATGCTCGGAGGCGGTCGCTTGCAGGCGCCCGGTCGCTTCGGGAACGGGCCGTGCGCGGGTCCGTCCGGTCGATGGGAGAGAACGATGACGATGCAGCCGATGACGCCCGCATCGGGCGCAGCGAGCACGATCTATGTGGGCGAGATCGTGGTGGGCCCCGAGCAGATCCACGGCCCACAGGGGGTGCTGCCGACTTCGGGCGCCCGTATCGAGCTGCTCAACGCGACCCGGTCGGTGCGGGAGCTGCCGACCTGGGCGCTCGTGTGCACGATCGTCGGCTTCTTCTTCGTCTTCCTGTTCAGCCTGCTGTTCCTGCTGGCCAGGGAGGACCGCATCGTCGGACACTACGAGGTGCGAGTCGTGAACGGAGACCGCATGCTCGCCTCCTACATCCCCGTCTCCGGTCCCAGCGCCGCCTGGATCGGGCTGGACCTGGCGGCGCGCCTCACCCAGGCGCGCGAGGTCATCGCCGCCGCCAGCTGAGTCCGTGTCACGGCTCACTCGCGGGCCGCGGCAGTCCGGCGGTGCACTACGATGTGCCGAGTGAAGGCCTACGACACCGTCGACGTCACTCCCGTCCTGCCCGAGGCGCTGCAGCCCCTGCGGACGCTCGCTGCGAATCTGCGCTGGTCGTGGCGGCAGGAGACGGAACGGCTCTTCGCCTCGATCGACCCGGCGCTCTGGCTTCAGAGCGAGCGAAACCCGATCGTGCTGCTGGACCGGATCCCGGCCTCCCGAGCCGCCGAGCTGGCGGGGGACGAGGAGTTCCTGCACCGTATGCAGCAGGAACTGGAGGACCTCGACTCCTATCTGCACCAGGACGCCTGGTTCGACAAGCGCACGCGCGAGAGCGAGGACGGCGCCCTGTCCATCGCCTACTTCTCGATGGAGTTCGGGATCACCCCGACGCTGCCGGTCTACTCGGGCGGCCTGGGCGTGCTGGCCGGCGACCACCTGAAGAGCGCGAGCGATCTGGGGGTGCCGATCACGGGTGTCGGCCTGCTGTACACCTACGGCTACTTCGCCCAGAGCCTCTCCCGCGAGGGCTGGCAGCAGGAGCGGTACACGGCCCATCCGCCGTCCCGGCTTCCCGTGCGGCCGGTGCTCGACGAGTTCGGAGAGCAGCTCCGCGTGCAGCTCGCCTTCCCCGACGACCGTTCCGTCGGGATCGCGGTGTGGCTCGCGGAGGTCGGCCGAGTACCCCTGCTGCTGCTGGACACGAACCTGCCGGAGAACCCCGAGGACTTCCGCGGCATCACCGACCGGCTCTACGGCGGCGACGCCGAGCACCGCATCCGGCAGGAGCTCGTGCTCGGGGTCGGCGGCGTCCGCGCCGCTCAGGCCTTCGCCCGCCTGAACGGGCGCAGCGAACCGAACGTCTTCCACATGAACGAGGGGCACGCGGGCTTCTCCGGCGTCGAGCGGATCGGCCAGGTCATGGAGCGCGGCGAGTCGTTCGACGCGGCCCTGGCCGCGGTGCGGGCGAGCACCGTGTTCACCACCCACACCCCGGTGCCCGCCGGCATCGACCGCTTCGACGCGGCCATGGTGCACCGCTACCTCTCGCCCGGCCCGCACGGGGACTCGGGGCTCGTGCCGGGGGTGCCGGTCGAGCGGATCATGGCGCTCGGCGCCGAGGACGACCCCGGCCGCTTCAACATGGCCCACCTGGGCCTGCGCCTGGCCCGCTACGCCAACGGCGTCGCGAAGCTGCACGGCGAGGTGTCCCGCCGGATGTTCCAGGGCCTCTACCCCGACTTCGACGTCGACGAGGTGCCGATCACCTCGATCACGAACGGCGTCCACATCCCCACCTGGACGCGCACGATCATGAAGCCGGTGATCGGCGCGATGAGCGGCGGTCGGGACCTGGCCACGGCGAACCACTGGCGGTTCCCGGACGCGGTGGGCGCCGAGGAGCTGTGGCGGATCCGCAACCGGCTGCGCGCCGACCTGGTCCGGCAGGCCCGCGAATCGGTGCGGGACTCCTGGATCGCCCGCGGCGCCCAGGAGGCCGAGCTCGGCTGGGTGCGCAAGGTGCTGGACGAGCGCGTGCTCACGGTCGGCTTCGCCCGGCGCGTGTCCACCTACAAGCGCCTGACGCTCATGCTGCAGGACCCCGAGCGGCTGGCCCGCATCCTGGCCGATCCGGAGCGCCCGGTGCAGATCATCGTCGCGGGCAAGGCCCACCCGGCCGACACGGGCGGCAAGCAGCTGCTGCAGGAGCTCGTGCGCTTCGCCGACGAGCGGGGCGTGCGCGAGCGCATCGTCTTCCTGGCCGACTACGACGTGCGGATCGCCCGACTGCTGTGCGCGGGCTCGGACGTGTGGCTGAACAATCCGGTGCGGCCGCAGGAGGCCTCGGGCACCTCGGGCATGAAGGCCGTCATGAACGGCTGCCTGACCTTCTCGGTCTCCGACGGCTGGTGGGACGAGATGGCCGACGAGCGCTTCGGCTGGACCATCCCGAGCGCCGAGCACCAGGACGAGCGGGAGCGCGACCGGCTGGAGGCCAGCGCCCTGTACGACATCCTGGAGCACGAGATCGCCCCCATGTTCTACGAGCGGGACGAGCGCGGCGTGCCGCAGGCCTGGATGGCCAAGGTGCGCGACTCGATCTCGCAGCTCGGCCCCCGCGTGAGCGCCGAGCGCATGGTGCGCGACTACACCGCCGAACTGTATCTGCCGGCCGGGCGCAGCGCCCGGGCCGTGGCCGAGCCCGGCGCCCCGCGCGCCTTCGCGGCCTGGCAGGAGCGGGTGCGGCGGGCCTGGCCGGAGGTGCGCGTCGACGGCGAAGTGGTGCTGGAGACGCCCGAACCCCGGGCCGGCGGCGCGGTCGAGCTGAGCGCGCAGGTGCGGCTCGGAGAGCTCGCGGCCGAGGACGTGCGAGTGGAGGCCGTAGCGGGGCCGCCCGACGAGGACGGCGGGATCCGTTCCCCCCGCACGGTCGTCATGGTTCCGGACGAGGCGGCGCCCGGCCGCTACCGGGCCCGCATCGAGGTGGACCGGCCCGGCCCGCTGGCCTACACCGTGCGCGTGGTGCCGGAGCACGCGCTGCTCGGCTCGCCCGCCGAGCTCGGTCTGGTGCGCCTGCCAGAGCCCGCGGGGAGCTGAGCCCGACCGGCTCGGAACACGCCGGGCCGGGTGAATCACAGGCTTGTCGTTCCCGGCTACTGTCGTGCATAATTCCAGTGACGACAGTCTCGTCTCCACAATTTCATACCGGTGCACCGCGGTGCCCCGTTCACCTTGGTCGTTGGGGAAGACGTACCAGCAGTGAATGGAGGAACCACATGGAAGCACCGATCGCCCGCGGAGTGCTCTACGTGCACTCCGCACCGCGTGCTGTCTGCCAGCATGTCGAATGGGGGATCCAGGCGGTGACGGGCCGTGAGGTCTCGCTGCCCTGGATCGACCAGCCGCTCATGCCGAATTGGAAGCGCACGGAATACGCGTGGGAGGGGCGCCCGGGGACGGGCGCCGCCATCGCGTCCCGCCTGCGCGGCTGGGAGCACCTGCGCTTCGAGATCCTGGAGCACCCGCGCAGCGACTGCGACGGGAGCCGCTGGATGTACACGCCCGAGCTCGGCATCTTCTACGCCCAGACGGACGTCTCCGGCAACACGGTCGTGCCCGAGGACCGGATCCGCTACGCGATGGAGATCGCCGGCGGCAACGCCTCGGAGGTCTATCGCGAACTGCGCCTGGCGCTCGGCCAGGCGTGGGACGACGAGCTCGAGCCGTTCCGACTGGCCGGGGACGACAGTCCGGTGGTCTGGATGCATCAGACGCGCAGCGTCGTCTGAGCCGAGGCGTGGCGATCGGCTCCTGGCCGCGGTACGAGGCCCGCGCCGGGGGACACGGCCCGATCGCACACACGGGTTCGGGGCCGGGAAGCGGATGCTTCCCGGCCCCGAACCCGTTTCCGCGCGGGGCGCCTCAGACGCCCCGGAAGGCGACGACCGCGTTGTGCCCGCCGAAGCCGAAGGAGTTCGAGATCGCGATCCGGCCGGAGCCGGCGAACTCGCGCGGTTCGGTCACGACGTCCAGATCGAACTCCGGGTCCTTGCGCTCCAGATTGATCGTCGGCGGCAGGGCGCCCTCGTGCAGCGCAAGAACCGTGAACATGGCCTCGATCGCGCCGGCGCCGCCCAGCAGATGCCCGGTGGAGGCCTTGGTGGCGCTGAGCGGGATCTGCGCCAGCCGCTCGCCGAAGACGTGCCGCAGGGCCTCGTACTCGGCGAGGTCGCCGACGGTGGTCGAGGTGGCGTGCGCGTTGATGTGCGCGACCTCGGCGGCGTCCGCCCCCGCGCTGCGCAGGGCCTGCTCGACGGCGCTCGCGGCCCGCGTCCCCGCCGGGTCCGGGGCGGTGATGTGGTGGGCGTCCGAGGTCACCGCGCCGCCGACGAGCTCGGCGTAGACGCGGGCACCGCGTGCGCGGGCGTGCTCCTCGGTCTCCAGCACGAGGGCGGCCGCGCCCTCGGCCAGCAGGAAGCCGTCCCGGTCCGCGTCGTAGGGGCGGGAGGCCCGCTGGGGGTCGTCATTGCGCCGGGACAGCGCCTGCATGTTCGCGAAGGCGGCGATGGGCAGCGGGTGCACGGCCGCCTCGGAGCCGCCGGTGACGACCACGTCGGCCAGCCCGTCGCGCAGGTGCTCGCAGGCGTTCACGATCGCCTCGGTGCTGGAGGCGCAGGCCGAGACGACGGTGCGCACCCCGGCCCGGGCGTGCAGGTCCATGCCGATCGCCGCCCCGGGGGCGTTGGGCATGAGCATGGGCACCGTAAGCGGCATGACGCGGCGCGGCCCGCGCTCGCGCAGTGTGTCCCAGGCGTCGAGCAGGGTCCACACGCCGCCGATGCCCGTCGCCCAGTCCACCAGCAGGCGGTCGGGGGCGACGTCCCCCTCGCCGAGCCCCGCGTCGGCGAAGGCCTCGCGGCCGGCCACGAGCGCGTACTGGCTGGAGGGGTCCAGCCGCTTCGCCTCGTGGCGGGGGAGCTGCTCGGCCGGGTCGACCGCGACGGTCGCCGCGAAGGTCACCGGTAGCGAATACCGCTCGACCCAGTCCTGGGTGAGGGTGCGGGCGCCGGAGCGGCCCGCGAGCAGGGCCTGCCAGCTGTCACGGGCGTTCCCGCCGAGCGGCGTGGTGGCCCCGATGCCCGTGACGACGATCTTGGTGGTCATTGATGTGGCTCCTGGAGGGAAGGGGGTCGGTCCGGCCGGCGCGGGCGTCCCCCGCACACGCGCGGAGGGACGCCCGCGAAGGCTCAGGCCGAGGCCTCGACGATGTAGTCGACGGCGTCGCCGACGGTCTTGAGGTTCGCGACCTCCTCGTCGGGGATCTTCACATCGAACTTCTCCTCGGCGTTGACGACGATCGTCATCATCGAGATGGAGTCGATGTCCAGGTCGTCGGTGAACGACTTCTCCGGCGCGACCGTGTCGGCCGCGATGCCGGTCTCCTCGTTGATGAGCTCGGCGAGGCCGGCGAGGACGTCTTCCTTGGAATGTGCCATGTGTGTGCTCCTTGTGTGTCAATGACCGACACCAGTGTATGGGCGGCCGGCGGGAGGCGGTTGGGTTCCGGTTCCGGGCGGGTGCGCCGCGCTCAGGGCAGGCGCACGACCTGGGCGCCGTAGACGAGGCCGGCGCCGAAGCCGATCTGCAGCGACAGGCCGCCGGACAGCTCCGGGTGCTCGCGCAGCAGCCGCTCGGTGGCCAGCGGGATGGAGGCGGCCGAGGTGTTGCCGGTCTCGGCGATGTCGCGCGCGACCACGACCGTCTCGGGCAGCTCCAGCTGCTTGGCGAACTCGTCGATGATGCGCATGTTCGCCTGGTGGGGGACGAAGGCCGCGAGCTGGTCCGGGCGCACCCCGGCCCGTTCCAGGGTCGCGCGGGCGACCTTGGCCATCTCCCACACGGCCCAGCGGAAGACGCTCGGGCCGTCCTGGCGCAGGGTCGGCCAGGGCGCTTCGCCGCGGCGGAACTCCTGCAGGGTGGCGTTCATGGCGACCGCCTGCCAGCGGCTGCCGTCCGAGCCGAGGATCGAGGCGGAGATGCCGGGCTCCTCGGCGGGCCCCACGATCGCCGCCCCCGCCCCGTCGCCGAGCAGGAAGGAGATGCTGCGGTCGGTCGGGTCGATGATGTCGGAGAGCTTCTCGGCCCCCACCACGAGCACGTGCTCGGCCAGGCCCGCCCGCACGAGGGCGTCGGCCTGGGCGATGCCGTAGCAGTAGCCGGCGCAAGCGGCCGCACTGTCGTAGGCGGCCGCGCCGTTCGCGCCGATCTCGTCGGCCAGCCGGGCGGCGACCGAGGGGGTCTGCATCATATTGCTGACGGTCGCCACGACGACCGCGCCGATCCGGGCCGGGTCGATCCCGGCCCGTTCGACGGCCTGCAGGGAGGCCTCGCGGCACAGGTCGAGGACGGTGGCGGACTCCTCGGCGCGCACGCGGGTGACGATGCCCGTCCGCTGTCGGATCCATTCGTCGGAGGAGTCGATCGGGCCGACGAGCTCCTCGTTGGGGACGATGCGCGAGCCGCGGGCGGCGCCGAGCGCGAGGATGCGCGTGTGGGCGGGGCCCGCGGCCTGGGCGAGCACGGGTGCGGCGGGGGAGTCGGTCATTCTGCCTTGCTCTCTTCGGGGCGGTGTTCGGGGGCGGGGGCCTGCGCGGCGTCGATCAGTTCGCGGGCGGGGGCCAGGTCCTCGGGGCTCTTGAGCGCGAGTGCGGGCACGCCCCGCAGCCCCCGCTTGGCCAGGCCGACGAGCGTGCCGGCGGGCGGCAGCTCCACCAGGCCGCTCGCGCCCGCCTCGGCGAAGGCCTCCATGCAGCGGTCCCAGCGCACGGGGCGGGCCAGCTGCTGCACGAGCAGCCGCCGGAACTCCTCGCCGGTCTCGATGCGTCGGCCGGCGTCGTTGGACCACAGCGTGCGGACCGGGTCCTGCACGGGGAAGTCTGCGGCCTGCTCGGCCAGCGCTTCCCGGGCCCGGGACATGAACGGGGTGTGGAAGGCGCCGGCGACCTTGAGGGGCACTACGCGGGTGCCCGGCGCCGGCTCGGCGGCCAGACGCTCCAGGGCCTCCGGCTCGCCGGCGGCGACGATCTGGCCGGGACCGTTGTAGTTGGCGGGGAAGAGCCCCAGCTCCGCCAGCCGGGCCTCGACGCGCTCGGGGTCGCCGCCGAGCACGGCGCTCATGCCGCTGCGCCGCTCGGCGGCGTCGAGGGCCATGAGCCGGGCGCGCAGTGCGACGAAGCGCATCGCCGTCTCGGCGTCGAAGACGCCCGCGGCGTAGGCGGCGGTGATCTCGCCGACCGAGTGGCCCGCGACCCCGCCGATGCGCTCCGCCCGGGCGGGGTCGGCGGCCAGGGCGTTCCAGGCCAGGATGCCCGCGGCCACGATGAGCGGCTGGGCGACGGCGGTGTCGCGGATGGTCTCGGCGTCGGAGACGGTGCCGTGGCGGGCCAGGTCGAGCCCGGCGGCCTCGCTCAGCCGGTCGATCAGTTCGCGTTCGGCGCCGCCCGACAGCCAGGCGTCGAGCATGCCGGGGGTCTGGGCGCCCTGGCCGGGGCAGGTGACGACGATCATGCCCTTCATCCTTCCAGCTGTCCGAGGGAACGTCCTGTCGGAAAGCTTCATAGATATGGCGAAAAGACTGTTCGAACCGTCTATATTGTTTGCCGCCCGGCGCTCCGGTTCAGCCGCCGCGCCGGCCGCGCGGCGCGGGACGGCGCGGCTCGCCCGGACCCGGATCGGCGATCTGGCCCAGGATGAGCGCGCACTGCAGCACGAGCGCCTCCCGCGGGCCGGTCGCGTCCCAGCCGATGACCTCGCTCACCCGCTTGAGCCGGTAGCGGACCGTGTTGGGGTGGACGAACAGCTCCCGGGCGGTGGCCTCCAGCGAACGGCCGTTGTCCAGATAGCTCCACAGGGTCGTGAGCAGATCGCTCTGGTGGTCCGCCAGCGGCCGGAACACCTTGGCGACGAGCGTCTGGCGCGCCAGCGGATCGCCGGCGAGCGCCCGCTCCGGCAGCAGCGAGTCGGCGAGCACGGGCCGGCCCGCCTTCCGCCAGGCGCCCGCGACCGCGAAGCCGGCCAGGGCGGCCCGGGCGCTGCGGGAGGCGTCGATCACGCTCGTCACGGCGGGCCCGAGCACGAGCCGGCCCTGGCCGAAGTAGGGCTCCAGCCGTTCGGCGATCTCCAGGAAGGGGATGACGCTGTCCGGATCGTCGGACTCCGGCTTGGCCCGGCCGATGACCAGGACGAGCCGGTTGCCCTGCACCCCGACCAGCAGATCGGCCTTGGCGTGGCGGGCGGTGCGGCGGATGTGGTCGACCTCCAGCATCTTCGGGGTCGTGCCCACGAGTACGCTCACCTCGCCGTGCCCGTGCCAGCCGAGGGCCGCGATGCGGCTGGGCAGCTCGTCGTCGTGCTCGCCGGTGAGGATCGAGTCGACGACGAGCGCCTCCAGCCGGGCGTCCCACAGCCCGCGCGCCTCCGCGGCCCGCGCGTAGACGTCGGCGGCGGCGAAGGCGACGTCGCGGGAGTAGCGCAGCACGGCCTCGCGGATCTCCGGGTCGCTGGAGCGCACCCGCTCCTCCACGACCTCCACCACGACCCGGATGAGCTGCAGGGTCTGCTGCAGGCTGATGGAGCGCAGCAGCTCCCGGGGGGCCGCGTCGAAGACGTCCGCGGCCACCCAGGGGGTGGAGCTGGGGTCCTCGTACCAGGTGATGAAGGAGGCGATGCCGGACTGGGCGACCAGCCCGATCGCCGAGCGCCGGCCCGGGGGCATCTCGCCGTACCAGGGCAGGGTCTCCTCCAGCCGCCTGGTCGTGGTGGTGGCCAGTTCGCCCGCGATGGAGCGCAGCCATGCGAGCGTCTGGGCCTTGCTGCGTTGCGGTGGCATCGGGGCTCCTCGTGTGCGGCGGGCGCCGCGTCTCAGGCGTCGCCGCCGGCCGAGCCGGAGGTGCCGGCCGTCGCGTCGTGCAGACGGTAGCGCTCGATCGCCTCCGTCACCCTGGTCCGGTCCACGCGGCCGGCGGCGGCCAGGCGCTCCAGGGCGCGCACCACCAGGGAGTGGCTGTCGGTCTTGAAGTGCCGGCGCGCCGCGGGGCGGGTGTCGGAGATGCCGAAGTCGTCGGAGCCGAGGGTCGCGTAGTCGCCGGGCACGAAGGGCCGGATCATGTCCTGCACGCTGTGCGAGTAGTCGCCGATGCCGATGAAGGGGCCCTCGGCCTCGGCGAGCTTCTGCGTCAGGTAGGGCGTGCGCGGCTCCTGCTCCGGCCGGCTCCAGTTGTGCTCCTCGGCGGCCAGGCCGTCCCGGCGCAGCTCGCTCCAGCTGGTGACCGACCAGACGTCGGCCGCCACCCCCCACTCCTCGGCCAGCAGCTGCTGGGCCTCCAGGGCCCACGGCACGGCCATGCCGGAGGCGAGCAGCTGCACGCGGGGCCCCTCGGCACCACCGCGGCGCAGCAGGTAGAGGCCCTTCAGCAGGCCCTCGACGTCGAGATCCTCCGGCTCGGCGGGCTGGGGCATGGGCTCGTTGTACATCGTGATGTAGTACATGACGTCGGGCTCCGGGTGCTCGCCGCCGTACATGCGCTCGATGCCGGCCCGCACGATGTGCGCGATCTCGTAGCCGTAGGCCGGGTCGTAGCTGAGGACCGCCGGGTTGGTGGCGGCGATGACGGGGGAGTGGCCGTCGTTGTGCTGCAGCCCTTCGCCAGCGAGCGTCGTGCGGCCTGCGGTGGCGCCGATCAAGAAGCCGCGGGTCATCTGGTCGGCGGCCGCCCAGATCGAGTCGGCCGTCCGCTGGAAGCCGAACATCGAGTAGAACATGTAGATCGGCAGCATGATCTCGCCGTGGGTGGAGTAGGAGGTGCCCGCGGCGGCGAAGGCGCCGACCGCGCCGGCCTCGTTGATCCCGACGTGGTTGATGACGCCCTGCTCGCTCTCCCGGTAGGCGAGCAGCAGTTCCCGGTCGACGGACATGTAGTGCTGGCCGTTGGGGTTGTAGATCTTGGCACTCGGGAAGAAGGCGTCCACGCCGAAGGTGCGCGCCTCGTCCGGGATGATCGGCACGATGCGCCGACCGAGCTCGCCGGAGCGCAGGAGGTCCTTGAGCAGGCGCACGAAGGCCATGGTGGTGGCCACCGGCTGCTGGCCGGAGCCCTTGGCCAGGCCCGCGTAGCTCTTCGCCTCGGGCAGCTCGATCTGCGTGTACTTGGAGCGGCGCTCGGGCACGAAGCCGCCGAGTTCGCGGCGGCGCTCCAGCATGTACCGGATCGCCTCGTCCTCGGGGCCGGGGTGGTAGTAGGGCGGCTGGTAGAGGTCCTTCTCCAGCTCCGCGTCGCTGATCGGCACGTGCATCGCGTCGCGGAAGGTCTTCAGGTCCTCCATCGTGAGCTTCTTCATCTGGTGGGTCGCGTTGCGGCCCTCGAAGTGGGTGCCGAGCCCGTAGCCCTTGATGGTGTGGGCGAGGATGACGGTCGGACGCCCCTTGTGGTCGAGCGCGGCCTTGTAGGCGGCGTAGATCTTCTTGAAGTCGTGGCCGCCGCGCTTGAGGCCCCAGATCTGCTCGTCGCTGTAGTCCTCCACGAGCTTGAGGGCGCGCGGGTCGCGGCCGAAGAAGTGCTCGCGCACGAAGGCGCCGGACTCGGCCTTGTAGGTCTGGAAGTCCCCGTCGGGCGTCTCGTTCATGAGCTTGAGCAGGGCGCCCTCGTCGTCCCGGGCGAGCAGCTCGTCCCACTCGCGGCCCCAGATGACCTTGATGACGTTCCAGCCGGCGCCGCGGAAGAAGCTCTCCAGCTCCTGGATGATCTTGCCGTTGCCGCGGACCGGGCCGTCGAGCCGCTGCAGATTGCAGTTGATGACGAAGGTGAGGTTGTCGAGGTTCTGGTTGGCGGCGACCTGCAGCTGGCCGCGCGACTCGACCTCGTCCATCTCGCCGTCGCCGAGGAAGGCCCACACGTGGGAGCCGGATGCGTCCTTGATGCCCCGGTTCGTGAGGTACTTGTTGAACTGGGCCTGCCAGATGGCGCCGAGGGGGCCGAGGCCCATGGAGACGGTCGGGAACTGCCAGAACTCCTGCAGCTGGCGCGGGTGCGGGTAGGAGGGCAGGCCGTGCGGGGCGCGGGAGGCCTGCTGACGGAAGCCGTCGAGGTCCTCGGCGGTCATCTGGCCCTGCAGGAAGGCGCGCGCGTAGTTGCCGGGCGAGGCGTGGCCCTGGAAGAAGACCTGGTCGGGCCCGTCCGGGTGGTCGTAGCCCTTGAAGAAGTGGTTGAGGCCGACCTCGTAGAGGCTGGCCTGGGAGGCGTAGGAGGAGATGTGGCCGCCGACGCCGATCTGGGCCTGCTGGGCGCGCTGCACCGTCATGGCCGCGTTCCAGCGGATCCAGCGGCGGTAGCGGCGCTCGATCTGCTCGTCGCCGGGGAACTCCGGCTCGTCCTCGGAGGCGATCGTGTTGACGTAGTCGGTGAGCGGGACCATCGGCACGCCCAGGTGGCGCTCCTTGGCGCGCTGGAGCAGGTTGAGCATGATCTCGCGACCGCGCTCGCGCCCCTTCTCGTCGATGACGGCGTCGAGCGACTCCTGCCACTCCGCGGTCTCCGCGGGGTCGGCGTCGACGTAGTTCTCCGAGTAGGGGTCCTGGTCGTGAACGGCCACCTTCGCCTCTTTCGTTGCTGCCGGATGCGTGTCCTGTGCGGTGCCGGAGCCCGGGTCGGGTTCCGGCACCAGGCAAGCCTAATAGGTGGAAGTCCACAACGATTCCCGCGTGTCGCTGCGGTGGGTCGCCAGTCCGAGGACAAGTTCGGCGGAAGCACCGAGCCTTCCGGCCCGTCCCGCGAGCGGGCGGCGGCTTGCTACCATGCCCGGGTCGGCTCGCCCGACCCGGGCCTGTAGCTCAGCTGGTAGAGCGCCACGCTTACACCGTGGATGTCATCGGTTCGAACCCGGTCGGGCCCACCTCGCGCACAGCGCTCGAGCCTCCGTTACCGCCTCCCTGCGGTCCGATGCATGCACTCGCTGGCTCACCAGGCCCGTCCCCTCAGGTCGATCTCGCCCTCGGGCCAGTCCTCGGCCCGGCCTCGGAGCGGGAGGATCAGCAGCGGTGGCCCGGGCGGTGAGGCGGCTTCGTTCCCTTCGCAGTCCACCCATCGCTCGGGCGCGGCGATGCGTCGCCATCCGCATGAGGCGTAGAAGGGCACCACCGACTCGTCGCAGCCCAGATAGCCGAATTCGATGTCGTCGTGATCGAGCATGGAGCGGCGGGCGGCGTCCATGAGCCGCCGCCCGAGTCGCCGGCCGCGCCCCGCGGGCGAGACGAGCACGCCGCCGACCCCGGCGACGGTGAGCTCGTGCGGGCCGACGGCGATGTCGCGCCTCGCCCAGCCCACGTGCCCGATGAGGGCCGTGCCGCTCCTCGCGATCAGGTGGACGTCGTGCGGGGCGTAGCCGTAGGGGAGCTCCGGGTTCCAAGCGCCGTGCTCGGAGAAGTATTCGCGATCGAACAGCTCTTTGAGCTGATCCAGCATCTGATCTGTGAGCTGCTGGTGGGGCACGGTGTGGATCTCGACGTCTGCTGCAGTTCGCATCGGGGCGAGCATATCCGGCTTCTGGCTCGTTGCACTCGGGGAGCATCGCGGTGTGGGTGGTCGTACGCGGGTGGATGCCCCGGGCCCTCGCCTTCGACGTATGTGGTCGCGGGCCGTGCTCCTCGAGGATCACCGTCGAGCTGCGCCGCCACAACCTCTTGGTGGACACGGGCGAGACGGTCACGCAGACGCAGCACCTGGTGTTCCGCCCCAGCGAGCGGATTGAGGCGGAACTGCACGATGCGGGCTTCGAGCCCGAGGCGGTGCCGGCGACTGGGCGGGGCACACCCTTCGGCGGTGACGAGCCGATCATGGTCTTCGTGGCCCGGGCCCGCTGAGCTCGCAGCTTCCTGCCGCTGCCAGCGGTCCCGCAACCTTGCTGCCGAGGGTGCCGAGGTCCCGCTGGCGGAGCGGCCCGCCGTGCCCTTCTTACGCGGCGATGCTCCGAAACCCGCATGAAACCGGACGACACGCCGTCGTCATCAACTGGTGAATATTTCTTGCGCGTCCTACCCCGATCCTTCTAGGCTGAGACTTGCGCACCTGTTCGAGACCTTCGCGCGAACGAGTATTGACGAGGAGACAAGGGTACACACATGGCACAGCATGAAGAGAACTCCGGAGGCCAGGCCAACCCTGAATCCCGGCCTGCCGCGGCAGATCCGAATCAGAAAGAAGAGGTGGTTGATGGGGGTGTAGTCTATGGTTTTGATAAGGCTCTGGATCTTTCTTTCAGTAGCATGCAAACGTGGCAGAAATCACCAGATGCTGTGGATGTTGCTCGTTTTGGCAATGAGCACCCCGGTGTTTTCAATGCTGGAATTGATGCCGGGATCGAGTATAGGAAACTCACTGAAAAAATAGATTCAGGAGAGATGGGTTCAAAAGAGAAGGTAAAAGGTTGGATCGGCCTAGTTCCAGAGGCGGGAGAGGTGCTGGGGAGATCTTGGCTAGATGCGCAGATCCCAAACAATAAAAAAGAGCTCCTAGATGTGATTGATAACTATGCAGAATCTTCTCACTTGCTGGGTTTAAGACCTTTTGGTGTCTCTACTGCTGATGCTGCTGTTCGGGCGATGGCACAGAACACGGAGGATCTCCTTGATGAAGCTTATCAAGTCGGTGAAAAATTCGAGAATAAAATGGCAACGAACGGGGAGTGGGACCTGAAGCCGTATTTGGCAAAGGAGCTTCTCCCTCAGTATCAAGGCGTATCTATTGATGAGGTTAGATCTACTGACATCCCGCTCTATTACATAGCTGATGGTCAGGGAAACTCAATTCGGTCCGATGTACTTGGGAACATTATCTATGGGGTAATGGCGGCGGATTCAGGCATTGAATCGACGAGAGCTATTAAC
>JAUNLB010000189.1 GCA_030532485.1 Pseudoclavibacter sp. | reverse complement strand
GCTCGGACCCGGCGGATTCGGGCCGGGCGGGGGCGCGCTGATGGGCGGCTTCGCGCTCGCGCGCCTGGTGACCCTCGGCGAACGCTCCGCGCGGCTGCGGCTGGGCGGCATCGCCGCCGGGGTCATGCTCGGGGTGGCGCTGTTCCTGCTGCTGTTCGGCGCCTCCCAGGCCTTCGGGGAGCGCAGCCTGCGCTCCACCTGGGTGCTGCTGGAGGATGCGGAGCTGCCCGATCTGCAGCCCGGCACGGCGCTCGAGCCAGGGCGCGCCGCCGCCGCGAGCGCCCTGGACCACTACCGGGGCGAGCAGATCCGACTGCTGCTGGTGGCGTGCGGACCGGAGTGCCGGGTGCCGGTGCCGGGCCTGGAGCGGCCGCCGGCGCCGGGGGAGTACGCGGCCTCGCCCGCGCTGGCCGAGCTCGTCGCCGCGGCCCCGCCGGGGCAGCTGGGGGAGCGCTACGGCCGGCTCCGGGCGACGATCGCGCCCGGCGCGCTGGAGGGGCCCGAGGCCCTGGTCGCGGTCGTCGGGGTGGAGCCCGAGGCGCTGCTGCACGTCCAGAGCCACCCCGGCCCCAAGATCGTCGACGAGTTCCGCGGCTACGACTACGCGAGCGGCGCCTACCGCACCGTCGCGGTCATCGGGGCGATCGCCGTGCTGCTGCCGGTGCTGCTGCTCGTCTCGATCGTCACCGAGCTGGGGGCCGTGCAGCGGGCGGAGCGCTTCTCCGCGCTGCGCCTGCTGGGGGCCACCCCCGGACGCATCGCCCGGATCGCGGCGGCGGAGACCGCGGCCACGACCCTTCTCGGCGGCGTGCTCGGGCTCGGCCTGTACCTCGCGGCGGTGCCGGCGGCCGCCCGGCTGCGAGTGGGATCCAGCGGCTTCTTCCCCGCAGACCTGCTCGTCTCCCCGTCGGCGGCGGCCCTCGTGGTGCTCGGCACCGCGGCCGCGACGGGCGCCGTCGCCTGGTGGCGCACCCTGCGCGCCGGCATCGGCCCGCTGGGCGCCTCCCGGGAGAGGCGGGAACGGCCCGTCGGCGCAGCGTCCCTGCTGCCGCTGCTGGCCGGCCTGGCCGTGCTCGGCGCGAGCGTGGGGGCCGTGCGCGCCGAAGCGCGGCAGCTGCCGGTCGAGTGGATGCTCGTGGGCGGCTTCCTGCTGGTCATGCTCGGGCTGCTGTGGGCCGGCCCGCTGCTCACCTCCTGGGGCGGGCGGCTGGCCGCGGCCCTCGCCCGCACCCCGGCCCAGCTCATCGGCGCCTCCCGCACCGTCCGCCACCCCCGGGCGGGCTTCCGCTCGGTGGCCGGGCTGGTGGCGGCCGTGTACGCGACGACCGTCTTCGCGGTCGCCAGCACCGCGGCCACCGGGGTGGAGGAGCAGCGGGAGGGTGCGGGCCTGCTCGACGCCCAGGCGCTCTACGCGCCCCTCGGCGCCCCGCCCCGGGACGGGTCCGCGGCGCAGGAGCTCGACGGGCGGCTCGCGGCCGCGGCCGCCGCCTCCGGCGCGCGCGTGGTGGAGATCGCGGGCATGGGCGAGCAGGGGCGCCTGGTGCTCGGCGAGGCCGCCGCCGTCTCGCTCGGCGCCCCGGCCGCGGCCAGCCCGAGCGGGCTGGTGAGCATCGACATCGCCTGGCTGCGCGGCGCCCCGGCCGATCCGCGCCCGGCGCAGGCGGCGCCCGGCGCGGGCCCGGGGCTCCTGATCGCCCTGGGCGACGGCACCCCGGAGGGGGCCGAGCGGCTGCGCACGGCGCTCATGACCGGCGGGCTGCGGCTGGGCGTGCCGCCCCTGAGCCGGGGCGACGCGGCCGCCGTCGCGGCGAGCGCGGCCGAGAACCAGTTCGCGGCCCTCGCCTCCCTCGGCGTGCTGATCGCCGGCGGCCTGTCGGCCGTATCGCTGGCGGTGTCCGCGATCGCGGCGCTCGCGGACCGGCGACGGGTGCTGGGCCTGCTGGGGCTGCTGGGCATGCCGTCGGCGACGCTGCGGCGGATCGTGCTGGTGGAGACCGCGATCCCGGTGGCCACGGTGCTGCTGCTCGCGATCGGCGGCGGGGCCTTCACCGCCTGGGCGGTCGTCGGCGGGCTCTCGAAGCGCAGCCTGGGCTGGCCGGACCCGGTCTACGCGCTGGCGCTGGCCGCCTGCCTGGCGGTGCTGGGCGCGGTGGCCCTCGCGACGGCCGCGGTCGGGGCGCGGATGCTGCACCGCGGCGCGGTGCGCTTCGAATGAGCCTAGGCTGGAGGCACGCATCGACGCGCTTCCGCGCGGGAAGGACCACCATGACCGCCCCCGTCCGCATCACCGTCACGGGCGCCGCCGGCAACATCGGCTACGCCCTGCTGTTCCGCATCGCCGCCGGCGACATGCTCGGACCGGACCGGCCGGTCGAGCTGCGCCTGCTGGAGATCCCGCCGGCCCTGAAGGCCGCCGAGGGCACGGCCATGGAGCTCCAGGACGGCGCCTTCCCGCTGCTGCGCGGGGTGGAGATCACCGACGACGCGCAGGCAGCCTTCGACGGGACGAACATCGCCCTGCTGGTGGGCGCCATGCCCCGCAAGGAGGGGATGGACCGGGCCGATCTGCTGGGCGCCAACGGCGGGATCTTCGGCCCCCAGGGCCGGGCGATCAACGACCGGGCCGCGGACGACGTGCGCGTGCTGGTGGTCGGCAACCCGGCCAACACGAACGCGCTCATCGCCCGCTCGGCGGCCCCGGACGTGCCCGCGGAGCGCTTCAACGCGATGATGCGCCTGGACCACAACCGGGCGGTCGCCCAGCTGGCCGCCCGAGCGGGCGTGAGTGCAGGTCAGGTCCATCGCGTCCACGTGTGGGGCAACCACTCCAACACGCAGGTGCCGGATGTGGACGCGGGCCGGATCGGCGATCGTTCCGTGCGCGAGGTCATCGGCGACGACGCCTGGATCGACGGCGAGTTCACCCGCACGGTCGCCACCCGGGGCGCCGCCGTGATCGCGGCGCGCGGCGCCTCCTCGGCCGCCTCCGCCGCCTCGGCCGCGATCGACCACGTGCGCGACTGGGTGCTCGGCACGCCCGAGGGGGAGTGGACGAGCGCCGCCATGCCCTCGCCCGGCGCCTACGGCATCCCGGAGGGGCTCGTGGCCGGTTTCCCCGCCGCCTCTTCGGGCGGCCAGTGGCGCATCGTCGAGGGACTCGAACCGAGCGATCTGGTGCGTTCGCGCATCGCGCAGACCGTGTCGGATCTTCAGGCAGAACGCGAGGCAGTCGCTACGCTCGGACTGGTGCCCTAGCCGGGACCCGATCGTCCCCTCGACAGGCTCGGGCGCCGCGATCGCATCGCCCGGGCCTGGCCGGGCTCTCCGGAAGCATGAGGTGGAAGCCATGACCGACGAGACCATCCGGCGCAGCCTGGAAGCCGTCGTCCTGGCCGACGGCCGCGGCGAGATCCGCGACGGCGGCGAGGTCGTCCCGCTGCGGGCGGACACGCCGGACGAGCTGCGGGCCCTGGTGATCCTGCGCACGGTGGAGCTGGCCCAGGCCGCCGGCGGCCCGCTGCGGCTGCGCGTGCTGGAGGCCGACGGCGCCTTCCCGCTCGCGGTGTTCCCCGACGGGGACATCGGCGAGGAGGGCGACCCGGTCCCGGTGGACGCCGCCGAGCTGGCGCTGTGGAGCGAGGGGGCGCCGCGCGGGGGCCTCGCGGGCCCCTCGGCGGCCGCGCCCCCGCCCGCCGCTCCCCACGGGCCGATCGCTGCGCCGACGGGCGCCCCGCGCGTGGACGAGCAGGGGCGGCCGGGGGACCACCGGGGTCCCGCGCCCGAACCGCCCGCCCCGGCGGGGCCCGCGAAGGTGCACGCCACGATCGCCCTGCCCCGGCCCGGCATGATGCGGGACGAGGCCTTCTCCGAGCAGGAGCTCGATGCGATGCAGGCCGCGGGCGCCGCCGCGGAGCCCGGCCCC
>JAUNLB010000188.1 GCA_030532485.1 Pseudoclavibacter sp. | reverse complement strand
CCCTATGCTTGCCCCACCCAGACCACCCCCTCACAGGGCCGGTGAATAACGCCCTCAGGGCAGGCCGACTCGGCAGAGCACGCCGACTCGGCGGCCGGCTCCGTGGGGCTCGGCTCCGGCTCGGTGGCGATCGCCTCCCGGACCAGCTCGTGGATCCGTTCCACGTCCGGTTCGCTCTGATCCACCAGCGGCGGCACGAGCCCGAGCTGCGAGTTGTTCGTCGAGCGGGACTTGAGCATGAGATCGGCCATGATGCCCGAGATGCCCTCGGGCATATCGGTCTCCACCACCTGCTCGATCGCCTCGGCGACCGGACCCATCCGCATCGCCAGGTTCCCCGGGGTCATCCGGGCGATCATGGCCGCCTGCAGCTCCCGCTGCCGCTGCATGCGGGCGAAGTCGGTGGTCTCGTAGCGGGAGCGCGCGTACCACAGGGCCGTGGAGCCGTCCATGTGCTGCATGCCCGGCTCGATCCACTCGGTGGCCGGCTGCCAGCCCTCCGAGCCGTCGTCGTTGATGCCGATGCCGACGCGCTCGGTCACGTTGATGTCCACCCCGCCCAGCGCGTCGATGAGGTTCGCGAAGCCCGACATGTCCACGAGCGCGTAGTAGTGGATCGTGAGCCCCGTGATGCCCTCCACGGCGTCCTTGGTCGCCTCGATGCCCGGGTCGCTCCCCCGGTCCTCGGCGTCCGGATACAGATCGGCCGCGCTCTGGTTCGCCTCCGTGTACACCGAGTTGAGGTAGCACACGTCCACCTCGCAGCCCTCGTAGAGCCCCGGGTAGCGTTCCCGCATGGGGCTGTCCTCCGAGAACGGGAAGGACTCCATGGCCCGCGGCACCCCGATCGTGGTGAGCCGCCCGCTCCAGACGTTGAAGCTCATGACGCTGATCGAGTCCGGCCGCAGCCCCTCCCGGTCCGCACCCCGGTCGCCGCCGAGCAGCAGGATGTTGTACTGGCCGTCGGCGGGCAGCTGCCAGCCGGCCGAGGGGCCGCCGAAGATCGTGCGCACCGTGCCGGCCACGCGGTTCGCATTGCTGGAGACCATCGCGGTGGCCGCGAGCGGCACGAAGGCGCACACGACCGCGATGATCGCGATGAGCGGCCGGGCCAGCGCGTCCACCCGGATGATGCGGGCCAGGCGCAGGGCGTCCAGGGTGGAGACGCAGCACAGCACCGCGAGCGCGAACAGCACGAGCACGAGCGCGACGATCCCGGCCGAGGTGCTGAACAGGAACAGCAGCGGTGCCCGCCACAGCCAGGCCATGAGCAGGATCGCGAGGACCGCGAGCAGGCACCCCAGCCACACCCGCAGCATGAAGCGGCCGAAGCGGCGGTTGCCGGCCAGCACCTGGGCGGTTCCGGGCAACAGGAAGTTCACGAGCACGAGCCACCACGCCCGCCGCACCATGAGGCTCGGGTCGGAGAGGTCCGGGTTGCGCAGCGGCAGCGTCGCCGCCGGGTCCAGGTGGTGGAGCGTCATGCCGGGGCGGAGGCTGTCTGGGCGATGCGTTCGCGCAGCGCGAGGTTCTTGGCCTCGACCTGATCGCGCAGGCCGTCGGCGTAGGCCTGCAGGCGCGCCCGCAGCCGCGCGTCGCTCGCGCCGAGGATCCGGGCGGCCAGCAGGCCGGCGTTGCGTCCGCCGCCGATGGACACGGTCGCGACGGGGACGCCCGCGGGCATCTGCACGATCGACAGGAGCGAGTCGAGCCCGTCCAGCTGCTGCAGCGGCACCGGCACCCCGACGACGGGCAGGGGGGTCATGGCGGCGATCATGCCCGGCAGGTGGGCGGCGCCGCCGGCGCCGGCCACGATGACGCCCAGGCCCCGCTCGGCCGCGCCGCGCGCGTAGGCGACGAGCCGCTCCGGCGTGCGGTGGGCGGAGACCACCTCGACATCGGCGGGCACGCCGAGCTCGAGCAGGATCTCGTGGGCCGCCTGCATGACGCGCCAATCGCTGTCGGAGCCCATGACGATGCCGACGCGGGGCGGGTCGGACACGATGCTGGGGGGTTCGTGGCTCATGCTGCTCGAGCGTACTTCGGCCCGCCGGGAAGATCCCGCGGCGCTCCGCGGAGCACCGCAGTGAAATGAGATTCAGTCATCGAAGTGGGCGGCGGCCGACCGGGCCCGGTAGACGGCCTCGTCGAGCTGTTCGCCGAGCACCGTCACGTGCCCGACCTTGCGGCCGGGCCGCGGCTGCTTGCCGTAGCCGTGGATCTTGGCCTCCGGGTGGGCGCGCCAGGCCCGCCGCGCCCGCTCCAGGAAGGGGTCGGACTGCGGACCGCCGAGGATGTTGGTCATGACCGTCCACGGCGCGCGCGTCGCGGTGTCGCCCAGCGGCAGGTCCAGCACGGCCCGCAGGTGCTGCTCGAACTGGCTGGTCGCCGAGCCCTCGATCGTCCAGTGCCCGGAGTTGTGGGGCCGCATGGCGAGCTCGTTGACGAGCAGCCGCTGATCGGCCGTCTCGAACAGCTCCACCGCGAGCACCCCGGCGACCTCGAGCCGTTCGGCGACGACGCCGCCGATGGAGGCCGCGATCTCCAGCACCCGGTCACGGCCCTGCTCGGTGCCGGGGGCCGGGGCGATGACCTCCGCGCACACCCCGTCGCGCTGCACGGTCTCCACGACCGGCCAGTGCGCGATCTGGCCGGAGGGACGCCTGGCGACCAGCTGCGCGAGCTCGCGCCGGAACTCCACGCGCTGCTCGACCAGCAGCTCGTCGAAGCGTTCGAACCAGTCCGCCCCCTCCTCGCCGGAGCGCACGAGCCGCACGCCCTTGCCGTCGTAGCCGCCGCGAGGCGTCTTGAGCACGGCCTGCCCGCCGTGCTCGTCGAGGAAGGCCTGCAGCTGCCGCGGATCCGCGACCGCCGCCCACTCCGGCTGCGGCGCGCCCAGATCGTGCAGGCGCCGGCGCATCGCGAGCTTGTCCTGCGCGAAGCGCAGCGCGTCCGGGCCGGGGCGCACGGCCACGCCGCGCGCCTGGAGGGCCCGCAGGACCTCCTGCGGCACGTGCTCGTGGTCGAAGGTGATCGCGTCCACCGTCTCGGCGAACCCCAGCACCGTCGCCTCGTCCCGGTAGTCGCCCACGCGGCTGACGGCCTGCCTCGCGGAGGCCTCCTCCGTCTCGCCCAGCACCGCGATGCCGACGCCCATCTCGATCGCGGGCGGGATCATCATGCGGGCGAGCTGCCCGCCGCCGATGACGCCGACGGTGGTTCCCATGCTGTGCCTCTCCTCCGAGCGCCGCCCGGCGCCGCTCCGATTCTGGCAGACCTCCCCGCGACGGGGCCCGGTGACGTAGACTCACCGCGGTACGAGCACCGCGCCACGGACACGGGACCCCGACAGCCGTGGCGCTCCGCACGTGGCCGGGCACGAGCAAGGCACACGCAGACGAAGAACCAAGAGGAGCCGAGCGGATGACCGACTCTCTCGCCGAGGCGCGCGTCGCGCGGGCGGGAGCCGAGGGCCCGGCCCGTGCCGACGGCCCGGCCGCCCGGCTGCGGCTCGTCCTCGTGCAGCTGCTGCAGTTCGGCGTCATCGGCGGCATCGGCTTCGTCATCGACACGGCGCTGTTCAATCTGCTCATCCTCACGGTCCTCTCCGCCCAGCTCCTGCATACGGGGCCGCTCATCGCCAAGGCGCTCTCCGCGCTCGTCGCGATCGCCGCGAACTGGCTCGGCAATCGGCTGTGGACGTTCCGCTCCCACCGACGACGGGACACCGGACGCGAGGGGATCGAGTTCTTCGCGGTGAGCCTGGCGGGACTCGCGCTCGGGCTCGTCCCCCTGCTGATCCTGCGCTACCTGCTCGGCATCGACTCGCTGGTCTGGGACAACATCGCGAATCTGCTCGGCCTGGGGCTCGGCTCGGTCTTCCGCTTCGCGCTGTACCGCTGGTGGGTCTTCTCCCCGCGCCGCGCCGTCGCCGAGACAGTCCGCGAGGGCGGGC
>JAUNLB010000012.1 GCA_030532485.1 Pseudoclavibacter sp. | reverse complement strand
CCGCACCCCCGCGCCTGCGTCGCGCACCGTCCGACCATGATCGACCGTCTGCGCGCGCCCGCTCTCGAGGTCGTCGATGCGACGCCGGAACGCAGCAGCCCACACGCTGTCGATGTCGGCCTCACCCTCTGACGACCCCTCGGCACGCCCGAGAGGGGCCGAGTCAGCGGCTCAGGCAGGTCGACGGTGGCGTCGACGAAGTCAACAGGGGGCTCGGCGGCCGCGCCGTCGGCATCGGCCTCGGCGGCATGAAGGCCCCGCCGGCCCGGGAGATGAGGCGCGCGGTGCCGTCCAAACGCTGCACGAGCCACTGGAACGAGCTGCCGGTCACGTGAGCGCGCTCCCGCGCACAGTGCACGCGCAATGATCGTAATCCTGGCCGTACCTCTCCGATCCGGCTACGACCGTAGTCATACAGAGAGGGGTGGATCATGTCGGGATACCGGATCGACCGGCAGATGCAGGAGTTCGGCGAGCACGTGCGCGGATGGCGCATGGTTCTCGGGCTGACCGCCCAGCAGGTCGCCGAGCGCGCGGGCATCGCGCGCGCCACGCTGCGCAAGATCGGACCGGAGACCCCGGCGTCGGATTCGGCAGCGTCGCCCAAGTGCTCCGGGCCCTCGGCGTGCTGGACCAGGCTGTCGAGGCGATCGACCCGCTCTCCAGCGACATCGGCCGCCTGCGCGCCAGCTCCCTCGCGAAGCGGCGCGCGCGACGACGACGACGATCGAGGTCTTCGCGGACCAGCGGGGCCGCGCGCAGCTGGTCGGCCAGGCGCACTTCACGGAGGGCAACCGCGGCGAGGTCTCCACAACCTTCGTCTACGACCCCGACTACCTCGCCGGCGGAGGCATGAACATCGACCCCGCCCTGCTGCCCGCCTCCGGCCGCAGCACCAGCGCGGGCTGCTGCGCGCGTTCGCGGACAGCACGCCGGACCGCTGGGGCCGTGGCCTCCTCGGCAGGGCCGAGCGCGCCGCGGAACGCCGCCACGGCGTCGTCGAATGCCTAACTGTGAGGCAGCTCCACCACATCATCGAGTTGCGACGCAGCACGATCGGCCCAAGCGCGCAACAGTGCACGCACCTGATCGGGTTGGTCAAGATGCACATTGTGCCCCGCCGCGTCCAGTGCTGCATATGTCGAACTGCCGAATCTCCTCGACAGGGCCCACTGGTCCTCGTACCCGACCACCGCATCCTGTTTCCCCGCGATGATCAGCACCGGACGCCCGAAATCGGCAAGCCGTTCGTCGGGCGAACCGGGCAACTCGTACAGAGCGCCGATACGTTGCATCGCGTCTTCATCTGCCGCTCGTATACCGGGGAGTGCGGCACGCCGAAACCGTCGCCAATTCTCCGGCGTCTGCACGACTGCCATCTCCGCATAGACTTCGACCTCGAACGGCGTGAGCGAGGCCAGAAGTCCCTGGTCCTCGATCAGCACCTCGAACTCGGGGAGCGTGCGCCGCTCCCGAACCGGGTTCACCACCGGGGCGAGCAGAGCCATCCCGACGCAGCGGTCCGCGCGTCGTGCTACGAGGTCTCGTGCGAGCAGCCCGCCCATCGAGTTGCCCACCACAGCGAACGGTGATGATGCGACCAATCCGTCGACCACGGAATCGAGCCAGTCCGCGATATCGGGAAGAGCGCCCCGTCCCGTCAGCTTGGGAGTCTCGCCGAACCCGGGCAGATCGAAATAGATGCGCTCCCAGGCACCGACCTCCGCGAACACGTCATCGAGCTCGCGAAGCAGGCGATGGTCGACCCCGTTCCCATGGATGAAGAGCATCGGGGCCCCAGTCCCCCGCCTGACCACATTGGGTTTCGGTTGCACTACTTCTTCCCGCCGCCGGAGCCGGCTCCGGCGCGGAACTCCACCACGTCGCCGTCCTGCATGATGTAGTCCTTGCCCTCCATTCGGGCCTTGCCGCGGGCCCGGGCCTCGGCGGTCGAACCGGCCTCGACGAGGTCGTCGAAGGAGATCACCTCGGCCTTGATGAAGTTCTTCTCGAAGTCCGTGTGGATGACGCCGGCGGCCTGCGGGGCCTTCCAGCCCTTACGGATGGTCCAGGCTCGCGCCTCCTTGGGGCCAGCCGTCAGGAAGGTCTGCAGCCCCAGGGTCTCGAAGCCGATGCGGGCCAGCTGGTCCAGGCCGGACTCCTCCTGCCCCAGCGAGGCGAGCAGCTCGGCGGCCTCGGCCGGGTCCAGGTCGATGAGCTCCGACTCGGTCTTCGCGTCCAGGAAGATCGCCCGGGCCGGGGCCACGAGCGCCGCCAGCTCGTCTAGCCGGGCCCGGTCCCCCAGCGTCGCCTCGTCCACGTTGAAGACGAACACGACCGGCTTGGCCGTCAGCAGCCCCAGCTCCCGGATCGGCGCCAGGTCGAGGTCCGTGCTCGACAGCAGCACCCCCTCGTTCAGCGCCTGCTGCGCGGCCTTCGCCGCCTCCAGCACGGCGGGGTCGAGCTTGCGGCCCCGCACCTCCTTCTCGTATCGGACGATCGCCTTCTCGAGCGTCTGCAGATCGGCGAGGATCAGCTCGGTGTTGATCGTCTCCATATCGCCCGCCGGCTCCACCCGGCCGTCCACGTGCACCACTTCGCCGTCGGTGAAACCGCGCACGAGCTGCACGATCGCGTCCGCCTCGCGGATGTTCGCGAGGAACTGGTTGCCGAGCCCCTCGCCCTCGCTGGCCCCCCGCACGATGCCCGCGATGTCCACGAAGGACACGGTGGCCGGCAGGATCCGCTCCGAGCCGAAGATCTCGGCCAGCTTGCCCAGGCGCGCATCGGGCAACTCCACCACCCCGATGTTCGGCTCGATCGTCGCGAAGGGGTAGTTGGCCGCGAGGACCTGGTTGCGGGTGAGCGCGTTGAAGAGCGTGGACTTGCCCACATTGGGCAGCCCGACGATGCCGAGAGTAAGAGCCACGGTCCCACAGCCTACCCGCAGGCTGCGACACCGGACCCGGCCCGTCCCCGTCCCCGACTCGCTCCCCCACTCCCCGCCCGGGCGGATCGTCACTCGCGCGGCCCGACCCGGCTCAGAAGCGCGTGCAGCCCGAGCGGGATCAGGACCGTCGCCCCGAGCAGCAGCGACCCCTCGAGCCGGGCCGTGACCATGAGCGCATCGGCCGCGAGAGCCAGCAGGAGCACCCCCAGGCTCAGCAGCAGCACCGCGAGCACCGGTGCCGGGCGCCCCCGCCCGACCGCCCGGCACCGATGCTCCGCCCCCTTTCGTCCAGCCGGTTCCTCGGCCGCCCCGCGGGCGCCCGGCCGGACCGCGGAACCTTCCGGCCGACTCGTCCTGTTCCGCATGCATTCCCTGGTGCGCCCCGGCTCCCCGCCGCCGCATCGTGCGCCCGAGCCATTCCCGCCGGCGCCGCATGCGACGTGCACGGTAGGCGGTCTTCGACGTGCGGTGCGGAAACGAGGGGAGAGCGTCGCGCACGAGGCGCACGGCGGCCGCCTGAAACCGGCGGCGGAGTATCGATCCGCGTCGAAGCGTTTCTGTCGCCGCCGCATGCCACGATGGTCCGCATGCCCCTCGATTTCACCGCCATCGACTTCGAGACGGCCAACGGCTCCCCGGCCTCCGCGTGCGCGGTGGGGCTTGTTCGGGTCCGGGACGGGCGCGAGGCGGAGTCGCGGCGCCTGCTGCTGCGGCCGCCGGCGGGGCACGACGAGTTCCGTCCCGTCAACGTCGCTCTGCACGGCATCGGCCCGGTGGACGTGCTCGCGGCCCCCGCCTGGCCCGAGGCGCTGCCGGAGCTGCTCGACGCGATCGGCGAGGACGTGCTGGTCGCGCACAACGCCCGCTTCGACCTGGGGGTGCTGGCGGCCTCCTGCCTCGCCCACGGGCTGCGGCCGCCGACCGTGCGCGCCTTCTGCACGCTGCGCGCCGCCCGGGCCGTCTACCGGCTGCGCCGCCACCGGCTGCCCGAGGCGGCCCGCGCGGCCGGCTTCACGGGACTGCGGCACCACGACCCCGTCTCGGACGCCCGCGCGGCCGCCGCGATCGTGACCGATGCGGCGCGTCGGAGCGGCGCGGACTCGCTGACGGCGCTCGCGCTCGCGCTGCGGGTGCCGGTGGAGCGATGGTTCGCCGAACCGGATCCGGCCGCGTGCGAGGACCTCATCCGCTCGGCAACCCTCGCCTGAGCCGTGTCCGGGAGCAGCAGAGACCACCCCGCCCGGGACACGTCGGGGCACAAGCGCCTGAGCCGTGTCCGCGAGGAGCGGAGCGGTTCAGGCCGCCCTCACGAAACGAGGGAACGGCCTGAGCCGTGTCCGCGAGGAGCGGAGGCCAGGGGCGCCGGAACGGTCGGCGCCCGGTTGTCGGCGGTTCGTGGCATGCTCGCGGCATGGACATCCCCCAGCTGATCCCGCCCCTGGTCCTCGGCGTCCTGCTCGGGGCCGCCCTCGCCGCTTGGCTCGCTTCCCGCCGCGCCGCCGCGACCCAGAGCCGGCTGGCGGTGGCCGAGAGCCGGACCGTCGAGCTGCTGCACCGCTGCGAGCGGGCCGAGGCGGAGCTCGAAGGCGAGCGCCGGGCCCGTCGGCTCGAGGCCCAGCAGGCCCAGGAGCGCGAACGCGGCGGCGCCAGCGTGCTCCGGGCCCTCGCCCCGGTCCGGGACCAGATCCAGCGCATGCAGCAGTCCGTCAGCCGGATCGAGAGCGAGCGCCAGCACCAGTTCGGCGAGCTGAGCGAGCAGCTGCGCGCCCGCAGCGAGAGCGACGAGCGGCTGCGCTCGGCGACCGAGGCGCTCGGCTCGGCGCTGCGCTCCAGCGCCGCCCGGGGGTCCTGGGGCGAGACCCAGCTGCGCAACGTCGTGACCGCGGCGGGCATGCTGGACCGGGTCGACTTCGTCGAGCAGCAGACCGTCCGCGACGGCGAGCGCACCGGCCGGCCCGATATGCTCGTCGCCCTGCCCGGCGGGGGCCGGCTGGTGGTCGACGCCAAGGCGCCGCTGGACCGCTACCTCGCCGCCCAGGCCTGCGCGGGCGAGGCCGAGGCCGAGCAGCGCGAGCGGCTGCTGGCCGAGCACGCGAAGGCCGTCCGGGGCCACGTGGACGCCCTCGCGAAGCGCGACTATCCGGAGCTGGTGGACGGCTCGCCCGATCTGGTGATCGCCTACCTGCCCCTGGAGTCCGCGCTCTCGGCCGCCGTCGGCGCCGATCCGAGCCTGCTGGACCACGCCTTCGCCCGGGGCGTCGCCCTCACCTCGCCCGTCTCCCTGTGGTCGGTCATGCGCGCCGTCGCCCACGCCTGGCGGGGCGAGCAGCTCAGTCGGCACGCCCAGGAGCTGGTGAAGGAGAGCCGCACCCTGTACTCGCGGCTGAGCACCGCGGCCGGCCACATCGACCGGCTGGGCCGCTCGCTGGGCTCCACGGTCGGCCACTACAACGCCTTCGTCGGCTCGCTGGAGAGCCGCGTGCTGCCCGCCGCGCGCCGCATCGCCGAACTGGACGCGTCCGACCCCGTGCCGGAACCGGACACCGTCGCGCAGAGCCCCCGGCCGCTCAGCGCCCCCGAGCTGCTGGAGGACGCGGGCGGCGCACGGCCCGCGATGCTGGAGACGCTCCCCCTCGACGAGGAGACCGCCTGAGGGCCGCCGCCCGGGCCGGAGGCCGTCCGGGCGGCGGCCCTACAGCCACTTGTCCTCGCGGTGCTCGGCGAGCACGCGCCGCAGCGTGCCGGAGCGGGCGCGCAGCACGACCGAGTCCGTGTGGATGCGCTCCCCGGCGCGGCGCACGCCCGCGCACAGGCCGCCGTCGGTCACGCCCGTCGCGACGAAGTAGCAGTTGTCCGTGCGGACCAGCTGGTCGGCGTCCAGCACGGCGTCCAGGTCGTGCCCCGCCGCGAGCGCCTGCTCGCGCTCAGCGTCGTTGCGGGGGAACCAGCGGCCCTGCATGAAGCCGCCGAGCGACTTGATCGCGCAGGCCGTGATCACGCCCTCGGGCGTGCCGCCGATGCCGACGCACATGTCGATCCGCATCGACTCGCGGGCGGCGTTGATGCCGCCGGCGACGTCGCCGTCGAGCAGCAGCTCGGTGCCGGCGCCCGCGGCGCGGATGTCGCTGATCAGCTGTTCGTGCCGCGGCCGGTCGAGCACCGCCACGACGATCTCCTCCACCGGCTTGCCCTTCGCCTTCGCGAGCGCGCGCACGTTCTCGCCGATCGGGCGGTCCAGATCGATCACCCCGACCCCCTCGGGCCCGGTGACGATCTTCTCCATGTAGAAGAGGTCCTTCGGGTCGTACATGGCGCCCCGGTCGGCGACCGCGATGACGCTCAGCGCGTTCTGCCGACCGGCCGCGGTCAGGCTCGTGCCGTCGATCGGGTCGACCGCGATGTCGCACTCGGGCCCCTCGCCGTTGCCGACGATCTCGCCGTTGAACAGCATGGGCGCCTCGTCCTTCTCGCCCTCGCCGATGACGACCCGGCCGCGGAACTCGACCGTGGACAGGAAGGCCCGCATGGCGTCGACCGCGGCCCGGTCCGCTCCGTTCTTGTCGCCGCGGCCGATCCACGGCACCGCCCGGATCGCCGCCGCCTCGGTCGCCCGCACCAGTTCCATCGCGAGGTTGCGATCCGGGTGCGAGAGCAGGGGGGCCTCTTCGTGGGATTCGGTCTGGCTGGCGGCGGTCACGTCGCTCCCTTTCGTCTCGTCTCGCTCCCCTGCGGGCGGTCCGGCGTCGTCGGCGCTCGCGCCCCGTCGGGGTCGTCGTCCCCTCCAGCGTAGTGCGGCCGCCCGAGTTCCCGGCGAGATCCCCCGCGCGGTCGGTAGACTCGGGGCGGCGGGAGCAGCGGGGCCTCGTCGGCCCGTGCACCGAACCGCCCGCCGACACCGCCGAAGGAGGCCCCATGCCCGTCGCCACGCCCGACCAGTACGCCGAGATGCTCGACCGAGCCAAGCAGAACGCGTTCGCCTATCCGGCCGTCAACGTGTCCTCCTCCTCGACGATCAACGCGGTCCTGCAGGGGCTCAGCGAGGCGGGCTCCGACGGCATCATCCAGGTCACCACCGGCGGGGCCGACTACTTCGCCGGCCACACCGTCACCGGCCGCGCCGACGGGGCGATCGCGATGGCCCAGTACGTGCGCACGGTGGCGAAGAACTACCCGGTCACCGTCGCGCTGCACACCGACCACTGCCCGAAGGGCGCGCTGGACGACTTCCTGCTGCCGCTGCTGGCCGCCTCCGAGCAGGCCGTCGCCCGCGGCGAGGAGCCCCTGTTCCAGTCCCACATGTGGGACGGCTCTGCCGTGCCGCTGGCCGAGAACCTGCAGATCGCCGCCGATCTGATCACGCGCACCAAGGCCAACAACCAGGTGCTGGAGGTCGAGATCGGCGTCGTCGGCGGCGAGGAGGACGGCGTCGCCAACGAGATCAACGAGCAGCTGTACACGACGCTCGACGACGCGATCGCGACCGTCGAGGCGCTGGGCCTGGGCGAGCGGGGCCGCTACATGGCGGCGCTCACCTTCGGCAACGTCCACGGCGTCTACAAGCCCGGCAACGTGAAGCTGCGCCCGGAGCTGCTGCGCGAGATCCAGGAGGGCCTGGCCGAGAAGTACGGCACCGGCCCCAAGCCCCTGGACCTCGTGTTCCACGGCGGCTCCGGCTCGACGCCCGAGGAGATCGCCGAGGCCGTGCGCAACGGCGTGATCAAGATGAACATCGACACCGACACCCAGTACGCCTACTCGCGCTCGATCGCCGACGACGTGCTGCGCAACTACGACGGCTTCATCAAGGTGGACGGCGAGGTGGGCAACAAGAAGGTCTACGATCCGCGTTCCTGGGGCAAGAAGGCGGAGTCCGCCATGGCCGCCCGGGTCGTGGAGGCCACGCGGCAGCTGGGCTCGCACGGCCACTCGCTGAGCGCGTGACGGACGCGAGCGGGCGGCGGGACCCCGCGGAGCAGGCGCCGCCCGCCGAGCGCGCCGAGTTCCAGCGCCGACGCACCATGCAGGACCGCGTCTTCGGAATCGGGCTGCTCGTCTTCGGCGGCCTGGGCACGATCATGCACATGCAGCTGTGCACCGTGAACGCCCTGGCCGCGGGCTACGCACAGCTGTTCGCCCAGAACGGGCTGTCCCCCTACGTGCGGCCGGACGGGCTGGAGGCGCTGTCCTGGGCGGGGCTCGCCGCCCATCCGCTGCTCTACGCGCTGGTCCTGTACTGGTCGCTCGTGCGCCGACGGGCCGGCAAGCGCTTCATGTGGCTGCCGGTCCTCGGCTCCCTGGCGGCCATGCTGCTGACGCTGCTGCTGTCCGCGATCGGCGTCGCCATGCACCCGCAGCTGCTCGAGCTCGGTGCGACCCCGGCGCCCTGAACGCGCCGCCCGAACACCCCGCCGACCCCAGGAGCACCATGGTCGAGTTCTCCCCCCCGGAGCCTCAGGCGCCGAGCGGCCCCCCCACGGCCGAGCAGCCGTGGCCCGTCGCGACCGTCGCGCAGAAGCTCCACGACTGGATCGCCCGACTCGGCTCGGTGTGGGTCGAGGGCGAGCTGACCGGCTGGAACGTGCGCGGCGGCCACGCCTACGCGAAGCTCCGGGACCTGCACGGGGACGCGAGCCTCTCGCTCACGGTGTGGCGCTCGGTCCGCGAGCGCCTGGAAGGCGAGTTCCGGCAGGGCGACCGGGTCGTGGTGTGCGCCAAACCCGACTTCTGGGTGCGCGGCGGCCAGCTGTCGCTGCAGGTCTCGCAGATGCGTCACGTGGGGCTCGGAGAGCTGCTGGAGCGGCTGGAGCGGCTGCGCCGCTCGCTCGCCGAGGAAGGGCTGTTCGACCCGGAGCGCAAACACCGCCTGCCCTTCCTGCCCGGCTGCATCGGGCTGGTCACCGGGCGGGACTCGGACGCGGAGAAGGACGTGCGCCGCAACGCGGAGCTGCGCTGGCCGGCCGTGCGCTTCCGCACCATCCACACGGCCGTGCAGGGCGAACGGACCGTCCCGGAGGTGTCCGCGGCGCTGCGGGAGCTGGAGGCGGACCCCGAGGTGGAGGTGATCATCGTCGCTCGCGGCGGCGGGGACTTCCTGCACCTGCTGCCGTTCTCGGACGAGTCGCTGGTGCGGCTGGTGGCCGGCATGTCCACGCCCGTGGTGAGCGCGATCGGGCACGAGGCGGACCGGCCGATCCTGGACGAGGTCGCCGATCTGCGCGCCTCCACCCCGACCGACGCCGCCAAGCGCGTCGTCCCCGAGGTGACCGAGGAGCTCACGCGCGTGCAGCAGGCCCGCACCCGCATCTTCCAGCTGCTCGCCACGCTCGTCGGCAACGAGAGCCGAGGCCTGGAGGCGATGCGCTCGCGTCCCGTGCTCGCCCAGCCGGCCTGGATCGTCGACCGGCGCGCGGAGGAGCTGGTGCGCCTGGAGGCCCGCGCCGAGGAGCTCGTGCGCGCCCGCCTGGAACGGGCCGAGGACCGCTTGCACGCCCTGTCCCGACAGCTGACGGCGCTCAGCCCGCAGCGCACCCTGGACCGCGGCTACGCGATCGTGGAGCGGGACGAGCAGGCCTCGGACCCCCGCGCCGAACGGCCCGTCGTGCGTTCGGTGCGCGAGCTGTCGGCGGGCGACGGACTGCGGATCCGCATCGCCGACGGCCGGGTGCTGGCCGAGACCACCCGGACCGAAGCGATCGTCCCCCCGGACGGGACCTCTAGGATGGGCGCATGAGCGAACCCAGCGCGAAGGACCCGCAGCCGGCCGAGCGGACGGGCGGCCACGCGGACGTCGCGCAGCTCGACTACGAGAGCGCGCGGGACGAGCTGATCGCCGTCGTGAACGAGCTCGAGCAGGGCTCGCAGACCCTGGAGCGCTCGCTCGCGCTGTGGGAGCGCGGCGAGGCGCTCGCGGACCGCTGCGAGCAGTGGCTCGTGGGCGCCCGTTCCCGTCTGGAGGCCGCCCGCCGGGGCGCCGAGGCGGGCGGCGCCGACGGCGAGCGGGCCCAGGAGTAGCATGGCCCGCTCGAAGGGGCCCCGGATCGTCGCCGAGCTCGGCCGGCCCGAGACGCCCGAGGAGACCGCCGCCCGGCTCGCAGAGCACAGCCGCCAGTACCGGGCGCGCAAGACGGTGAACAACCTCGTCCTCTCCCTGGCCGTGTGCCTGCTGGCCGTCGCGGCGCTCTTCTTCGCGGTCCCCCGCGACGACCGGCCCGTGCTGCGCGACGTCGACTACCGGGCCGCGGCCCAGCAGGCCCAGCCCGGTGTCGAACAGCGGCTGGCGGTCCCGGAGGTGCCGGGCACCTGGAAGGCCAACGACGCGGGGCTGCGCACGGGCGCCGACGGGGTGCGGGAGTGGTACATCGGCTTCGTGGTCAGCCCGGACGGGACCACGCCGACGGACTTCGCGGCCGTCGGACAGGTGCTGGACCCGAATCCGAGCTGGCTGGCGCAGCGGCTGGCCGAGCGCGCCGAGACCGGCCAGGCGGACGTCGGCGGAGCCCGGTGGCTCGAGTACGACTACACCTCCCTGCCGCCGGAGGAGGCCGGCAATCTCCGCTACGCCCTGGTGTTGGAGCGGCCGGAGGGCACCTTCGTCGTGCACGGCAGCGGCCGGCCCGAGCCGGTGCGCGAGCTGGCGCAGGCCGTTCTGGACTCCCTGGCCTGAGCGGCCCCGGATAGGCTGGTGTCCGGCGCCGGAGTGCGGCGCGACTCGGACTCGCGAAAGGTCGACAACGTGGTGGATGACACCGGATACCGCATCGAACACGACACCATGGGCGAAGTGCGCGTCCCCGCCGACGCGCTCTACGCGGCGCAGACGCAGCGCGCCGTCGAGAACTTCCCGATCTCCGGCCAGGGGCTGGAGGACGGCCAGATCATCGCGCTCGCCCGCATCAAGCGGGCCGCCGCCATCGTGAACGCCGAGCTGGGCATCCTGGACGAGGCCCGCTCGAAGGCGATCGTCGAGGCGGCCGAGCTGATCATCGGCGGGCAGCACCTGGACCAGTTCCCGATCGACGTCTACCAGACCGGTTCCGGCACCTCCTCGAACATGAACATGAACGAGGTCCTGGCCGCCCTGGCGACCCGCAGCCTGGGCGACACGGTCCACCCGAACGACCACGTCAACGCCTCGCAGTCCTCCAACGACGTGTTCCCCACCTCGGTGCACGTGGCCGTCACCGATGCGCTCGTCAACCAGCTGGTGCCCGCCCTCGAGCACCTGGCCGGCTCGCTGGAGCGCAAGGCCGAGGCCTGGAAGTCGACCGTGAAGGCGGGCCGCACCCACCTCATGGACGCCACCCCCGTCACGCTCGGGCAGGAGTTCGCCGGCTACGCGAAGCAGATCCGGCACGGCGTCGCCCGGGTCCAGGCCACCCTGCCCCGCGTCGCGGAGGTGCCGCTGGGCGGCACGGCCACCGGCACCGGCATCAACACGCCCGCCGGCTTCTCGCAGAAGGTCATCGCCGAGCTCGCCCGCGACGCGCAGCTGCCGCTCACCGAGGCCGAGGACCACTTCGAGGCCCAGGGCGCGCGCGACGGCCTGGTGGAGGCCTCCGGTGCACTGCGCACGATCGCCGTCTCGCTGATCAAGATCAACAACGATCTGCGCTGGATGGGCTCCGGCCCGAACGCGGGCCTGGGCGAGCTGCACATCCCCGATCTACAGCCCGGCTCCTCGATCATGCCCGGCAAGGTCAACCCGGTCGTGCCGGAGGCCGTGCTCATGGTGTGCTCGCGGGTCGTCGGCAACGACGTGGCGATCACGATGGGCGGCCAGTCCGGCTCCTTCGAGCTGAACGTGCAGATCCCGCTCATGGCCACCGCCCTGCTGGAGTCGATCCGGCTGCTCGCCAACTCGTGCCGGCTGCTCGCCGACCGGGTCGTCGACGGCCTGACCGCGAACGAGGAGCACGCGCGCGCCCTGGCCGAGTCCTCCCCCTCGATCGTGACACCGCTGAACCGTGTCATCGGCTACGAGGCGGCCGCGAAGATCGCCAAGCACTCGGTGGCCGAGAAGATCACGGTCCGGCAGGCCGCGATCGACCTGGGGTACGTGGAGCGCGGCGAGATCACCGAGGAGCAGCTCGACGAGAAGCTCGACGTGCTGGGCATGACCTCGCCGAACCTGTAGGAGCGCGAGGCGGTCATGCGCGCGACGCCGCTCACGGACCGCGGCCGGCAGCCGGAGACGATCGCCCTCGCGGGCGATTGGCACGGCCGTGCCGAGTTCGCGGTCCGGGCGGTGGCCGCGGCCCGCGCGGGCGGGGCCGAGGCGATCGTGCAGCTGGGCGACTTCGGCTTCGCCTACGACGATCCCGGCTTCCGGGTGGAGGCGTATCTGGCCGCGCTCGACGAAGCGCTGGGGCCGGTGCCGCTCTACTTCATCGACGGCAACCACGAGCGCTTCCCCTGGCTGCTGGACCGGCCCCTCGACGAGCGCGGCCTGCGCCCCCTCTCCCGCCGCGTCGCCCATCTGCCGCGCGGGCTGCGCTGGCGCTGGCACGGGCGGGAATGGCTGGCGCTGGGCGGGGCGCACTCCGTCAACCGGCTCCTTCTGGACCGCGGGCCGCGCGAGGCCCCGAGCACGAGCTGGTGGCCCGAGGAGAGCCTGAACGGGGAGCAGATCGCCCTCGCCTGCGATCCCGGCCCGAGCGAGGTGCTGCTCAGCCACGACGCGCCCCTCGTCTCCCCGGCGCCCCACGGCTATCCGCCCGGCAGCTACCCGCGCGGCGACGAGCTGGCCGACCAGGCCCACCGGCGCCTCGTGCAGGCCGTCATGGACGCGGTCCGCCCCCGGCTGGTCCTCCACGGGCACTTCCACCGCCGCTACCGCAGCACGGTCCGCACGGGCGGGCGCGCGTGCGAGGTGATCGGCCTGGCCCACGACGGCGGGAGCGTGGCGGACAATCTGGCCTGGCTGGACGCGCGGACGCTGCGGATCGTCCCGCCCACCGCTCCGCTGCCCGTGCCGCCTCGAGTCCCGAGAGGCCGATAGATAGAACCGATAGAGAGAAGAGACCGAGAGAACAGCCCGGGAGGAGCCCGTGACGGAACAACCGGAAACGAAGCCGGAAGCGCAGGAGCTGCACGTCGATCTGCTCGTGATCGGCTGGGGCAAGGGCGGCAAGACCCTCGCCCGGCAGGCCGGACGGGCCGGCCGCAGCGTGGCGCTCGTGGAACAGTCCGAGCAGATGGTCGGCGGCAGCTGCATCAACATCGGCTGCGTCCCCAGCAAGGCGCTGCTCCACGACGCCGGCGAGCGGCGGCCGCAGGACGACCCGGTGCTCGCGTTCCGGGCCGCCGTCGCCCGCCGCGACGGGCTGACCGGTCGGCTTCGGGAGCGGAACCGGGAGCTGCTCGAGGAGCTCGATCCGGTCCGGATCGTGATGGGCCGGGCCGTGTTCACCGGCCCCCGGCGCGTCGAGGTCGACACGGCGGAGGGGACCGTGCGCATCAGCGCCGAGACGGTCTGCATCAACACCGGCGCCGTATCCGCCCTGCCCGATCTGCCCGGCGCCGTCCTCGGCGGCCGCGTGCACGACTCCACCTCGATCCAGCACCTCGACCCGCTCCCGGAACGTCTCGTGATCGTCGGCGCCGGGGCCATCGCGCTCGAGTTCGCCTCGCTCTTCGGCCGCTTCGGCACCGAGGTGACGGTGCTGAACCGCGGCGAGCGGATCCTGCCGGCCGAGGACCCGGAGATCGCGGAACTGGTCGCCGATTCCCTGAGCGAGGCGGGCGTGCGGATCCTCTCCGGGGCCGAGACGGCCCGCATCGACCAGGGACCGGAGCACGTCGAGGTGCGCTGGCGGGATGCGCGGGGCGGGGAGCACGCGGAACGCGCCGACGCCGTGCTGCTGGCCACCGGCCGCCGGGCCGCCGTGGACGGCCTCGGCCTGGCGGCCGCCGGCGTGGAGCTGGACGAGCGCGGCTTCGTCGCGGTGGACGAGCGGCTGCGCACGAGCGCCCCGGGGGTGTACGCGCTCGGCGACGTGAACGGCGGGCCGCAGCACACCTACATCTCCCTCGACGACGCCCGCATCGTCGCCGATCAGCTGTGGGGCTCCGGCCGCCGCAGCCGCGAGGACCGCGAGGCGGTGCCGAGCGTGCTCTTCGTGGACCCGCCGCTGGCCCGGGTGGGGATCACGGCCGCCGAAGCTCGGAGGCGAGGGCTCGACGCGCTCGCCGCGGCGAAACCGGTGGCCGGGATCGCCGCGATGCCCCGCCCGAAGATCGAGGGGGACGCGCGCGGCCTCGTCTCCTTCGTCGTGGACGCGCGGGACGACCGGGTGCTCGGGGCGAGCCTGCTGCACCTGGGCTCCGACGAGGTGGTGAACCTCGTGGCGACGGCCATGCGGCACGGGATCACCGCGACGCAGCTGCGCGAGGCGATCTACACGCACCCCTCCGCCGCCGAGGCCCTCAACGAGGTGCTGGCGGAACTGCGCCCTCTCTGAGTTCTGGGCGGCCTGCGAGCTCCGAGCGCCCTGCGAACTCCGAGCGCCCCTCGCGGCGCACCCGGCTCGCGGCGCCCGGCCTCACTGCCCGTAGCGACGCTGTCGGCCCGCGTAGTCGCGCAGGGCGCGGAGGAAGTCCACCTCCCGCAGGTCCGGGCCCAGGGCCTCGACGAAGTAGAACTCGGAGTGCGCCGACTGCCACAGCATGAAGTCGCTCAAGCGCTGCTCCCCGGAGGTGCGGATCACCAGATCGGGATCCGGCTGCCCGCCCGTGTACAGGTGTTCGGCGATCGCGTCGGCGGTGATCCGCTCGGCCAGCCGGCCGGGGCCCTCGCCCTGCTCCTCGGCCTTGCGCAGGAAGGCGCGGACGGCGTCGACGATCTCGTTGCGGCCGCCGTAGCCGACCGCGAGGTTGACGTGCAGGCCCCGGTGCCCGCCGGTCGCCTCCTGCACCTCCCGCAGGGTCTCCCGCAGCGCCTCGGGCAGCACCTCCGGGGCGCCCACGTGCTGCACGCGCCACCTCGGCTCCTCCCCCAGCCGGCGGGCGAGATCCGCGATGATCTCCACCAGCGCGTCGAGCTCCCGGGGCGAGCGGCCGCGCAGATTGTCGGTGCTGAGCAGGTAGAGGGTGACCAGCTCGATGCCCTCGCGATCGCACCAGCTGAGGAACTCGACCATCTTCGCGGCGCCGGCCCGGTGCCCGTGGGCCGCGTCGGGGTGGCCGAGCTGCCGGGCCCAGCGCCGGTTGCCGTCGATGATCATGGCCACGTGACGCGGCCTGGGCCGGCCCTGCAAGCGCTTGCGGAGCCGGTGCATGTACAGCGAGTACAGCACGCCTCTGCCGTCCGACCTCCGGGACCCGTTCCTGCTCGCCACGAGACAACGCTACCGCGCCGGGAAGGCGCGGATCGCGACTCGGCCTCGGCCGACGCGCAGGAGACGCCCGTGCACCGGGCGTACGCTGATCGCGTGTCCCCGCCCTCGCGCTCCCTCGCCCCACCGGAAACCCGTCCGACGCTGCCGACGACCGCCGGGGCCGACGCCGCGACACCGGCCGAGGAGCGGCCCAGCTGGCGCGGCTGGATCCACGCCGGCACCTGGCCGGTCGCCGTGGCCGCGGGCATCCTGCTCATCGCGCTGGCCGACGGCGCGCTGGCCAAGACGGCCGCCGCCGTCTACGCCGCGAGCTCCTGGGCTCTCTTCGGCGTCTCGGCCGTCTACCACCGCTTCCGCTGGCCGCCGCGCGTGAAGGTCGCGCTCAAGCGCTTCGACCACGCCAACATCTTCCTGCTCATCGCCGGCACCTACACGCCGATCGCGCTGCTCGCCCTGCCGCCGGGCCAGGGGCTCGTGCTGCTGGGCGCCGTGTGGGGGACGGCGATCGCCGGCATCGTGTTCCGCGTCGCCTGGGTCACAGCCCCCCGGTGGCTGTACGTCGCCCTCTACATCGCCCTCGGCTGGGCGGCCGTCGCGTTCATCGTCCCGCTCGTGCGGGCCGATGCGGCGATGATGGTCCTGCTGGGGGTCGGCGGGGTGCTCTACACGCTCGGCGCCGTCGTCTACGGCCTGAAGCGCCCCGACCCGTGGCCGAAGCGCTTCGGCTTCCACGAGATCTTCCACGTGTTCACGGTGCTCGCCTTCCTCACCCAGTGGGCGGGCGTGCTACTGATCGTGCTGCACCCCGCGAACGGCTGAGCCGCCGCCCGCCTCGGGATCAGGGCTCGTCTTCGAGCGGCTCCCGGCCCCGCTCCCCCTCGGGCTGCGCCTCGCGTGCGTCGAGCTCGGCCTGCAGCTTCGCGCGCACCTGCTCGCGGTGCTTCACGCGGCGCACCCGGCGGATCAGGTCGAAGGCGATGAGGGCCACCACCACGAAGGTGAGGAAGATGAAGGCGAAGCCGATCGGCCCCGGCGTCACGTCGTCCGGGTTGAAGCTCGGCGTCGGCACCGGCGGGGTCGGCAGCCCCGCCGGCAGCGGAAGCGCCGCCAGGAGCATCAGGCCCCTCCCCCGGCGTCCAGGACCCCGGCGTCGACGCCCGCGAACAGGTCCTCTTCGGCGTCCGTCCCCTCCACCCGCGATTCGACGAGCTGGAAGTCCTCATAGGGGTAGGTCTCCAGCTCCAGCTCCCGCGGGAAGCCGAAGAAGAACTCGTTGTCCGGGGCCACCTGGCTGGCGTGGGCGCGCAGCGCCTCGTCCCGGCGGGCGAAGTAGCCGCCGACGTGCACGCGCGTGGTCGGCACCTCGGGCTTGCTGCGCATCCACTCCACGATCTCGGCCATGCGCTCCACCAGATGCGAATCCGGATCGGTCGCCTTGAGCGCCTCGAAGAGGCTGTTGGTGCGGGAGGCGTTCATGGTGCGGTCGTAGTACAGCTTGGCGATCCGCCACGGCTCGCCGAGCTCCGGCTGCGTGTCCCTCCCGGCCTCGCGCCAGGCGTGCATCGCGATCTCGTGGGAGCGGATGTGGTCGGGGTGCGGGTAGCCGCCGTTCTCGTCGTAGCTGACGAGCACGTGCGGGCGGAACTCCCGCACGAGCCGCACGAGCGGGCGGGCGCTCACTTCCACCGGGATCGAGGCGAAGGAGCCGAAGGGCAGCGAACCGTCCTCGCGCGCCATGCCGGAGTCGACGTAGCCGAGCCAGCGGTGCTCGATGCCGAGGATCCGCTGCGCCGCGGCCATCTCGACGCGCCGCAGCCCCGCCAGGTCCCGCTCGGCGTGGCGGATGGACTCCAGCCCGGGGTTGAGCACGTCGCCGGCCTCGCCGCCGGTGGCGCTGACGACCATCACCTGGGCGCCGCGGTCGACGTAGGAGGCGTACGTCGCCGCGCCCTTGCTGGATTCGTCGTCGGGATGCGCGTGCACCGCCATGAGCCGAAGGGACACCCGTCCTCCTTGAGATAGCCTGAGCTTCGAGCCTAACGCGCGCCGGAAGCGGTGCGCGCCGGAAGGGAGCCGCTTGTCCTCCGCTGTCGACGAACACGAGGCCGGTCTGCGCGAGCGCTACGGTCGTTCCCGCCCCGCCCGGCGCGGCCGCGGCGAGCGCTGGACCTGGGCGGCCGCGGCGGCCATGCTGCTGCTCGTGCTCGGCTTCTGGGGGGCGACGAGCCTGTTCGCCGGCCCCGCCTCGACGATCTCCACGAACGTTGTGAGCTTCCGGGTGCCGGGGCCGGCCCTGGTGGAGGTCGACTACCTCGTCTCGGTCCGGCCCGGCACGCCGCTGGCCTGTGTGCTGGAGGCCCGCAGCGAACGGCGCGGCCAGGTGGGCTGGCTCGTGGTCGAGCTGCCGCCCGCGCAGGAGGAGACCCGGGGGCGGAGCGATCGGATCGTGACCGTCGGCGAGGCGTCCGGGGTTGTGGTGCGGGAGTGCTGGATCCCCTAGACTGGGGGCAGAAGCTCCGACGGCCGTCGGAGCTTCGGTCTATGTCCGGCCCGGCTCCGCACCCTCGGAGCGTCCGAGGCCGGCCCGTCTTCCCGAGGAGCATCACCATGTCTGAATCGAGCAAGGAGACCTGGCTGACCCAGGCCACCTACGACCGGCTCAAGGCCGAACTCGACGAGCTGTCGACGAGCGGTCGCGAGCAGATCGCGGAGCGGATCCAGGAGGCTCGCGAGGACGGCGACCTGAAGGAGAACGCCGGCTATCACGCGGCCAAGGACGAGCAGGGCAAGATCGAGGCCCGCATCCGCGAGCTCGAGCAGATGCTGAAGAATGCCCAGGTGGGCGAGGCCCCGGAGGCGAGCGGCGTCGTCGAGGAGGGCACGGTCGTCAGCGCTTCGATCGACGGCAAGGAGACCAAGTTCCTGCTCGGCTCCCGCGAGATCGCGGCCCAGACCGAGCTGCGCGTCTACAGCACCGAAACGCCCCTGGGCCAGGCGATCATGGGTCTGAAGGAGGGCGCCTCCACATCCTTCACGGCGCCCAACGGCAAGGACGTCGCCGTGAAGGTTCTGAAGGTCGAGACCTTCGCGGCCTGAGCCGGGGCGGAACCGCCGGGCCGCTCCGCCCCGGCGGCTCGGCCGGTTCCGGTTCACTCTTCGGGCGGCTCGGTGGGTTGCGGGTCGCTTCGTCGGGGCATTGCTTACACCACTTGACGCCACCTTTAGCCAGACAAGCCCAGCAGTGACGACCACCCGGAGAACGGCCCCTTGCCTGGCGAGCCGAGTTGGCTACCGAGGCGTCAATGACGGTTGAGCTTGGCACTATCGGCGAGCTTGAGCCAAATCACACCTGCGATGATGACGGCAAGCCAAATGGCCTTGTCCACCGTAAAAGTCTCATCAAAGAAGACGGGACCGAGAACGGCAGACCCGACTGCGCCGATTCCCGCCCAGACAGCGTAGCCGATACCGACGTCGATGCGCTTGAGAGCGACGCTCAGGAAGAACAGCGTGCACAGGAAGAAGACGAGTGCAACGAGGGACCACGTGAGGTTGGTAAAACCCTGGCTCCCATTGACGCTGAGAGCATAGCCAACTTCGAAAGCACCTGCGAGGAGAAGCGCGGACCACGGTCCGGCGTTACTCTGCGCAGCAGCCGGCACACGAGTGCTTGTGGACATAAGAAGTTCCTTTCGAATGAGTAGAAAGTCGGATGAGTGGAAATCCTTAGGCAGTGCCAGCCAAGTTGAGTCCGACGACACCGACGATGACGATAGCGATACCCAGGAGCTTTTTCCAGGTGAGTCTCTGCTTGAGGAAGAGGGCACCGAAAATGACGATACCGACACCCGCAAGGGAGGTCCACAGAGCGTAGCCGACGCCGACGCCGAAGGTGAGGAGGGCGAAGCTCAGGAAGAGAGTGGCGATCGCGCCGCTGATGAGGGTGGCGATCGTCCAGGGGATATTGCGGAAGCCTTGAGCCTTTCCGGCAGCGATACCGACGGCAACCTCGAAAACGACAGCAATCGCCAGGTAGAGCCAGTGCATAGTCGGGTCCTTTCTGCTAGGTCAGCTGTGAAGAATCAGAAAACGGATGAAGGGCTCGATATCACCAGGCACACTAAGGGGTCGCATATGAGCATTACGGAGCGCATCAGTGATACCGAATGCTAAATAACTATTCCGGTAATCAAATCCCAGCTCCGCCACCCGATCTCGGGCGACAGCAACACGGATGTCAGTTAGTTGGGCGTTGAGTGCATACTTATAACACATACCGCACGGCTCCCCTGTAGCCAGAAGAGTGGCACCCTGAAGGTCCGAGCGTCCGGTAAGAGCAAGGGCACTTCGTATAGCCACAATCTCGGCGTGAGCGGTAGGGTCACCTGACTCATGAACTCGATTGACACCGAACTCAGAAATAACCTGGCCGCGTTCAACAATCACACCAACGAACGGAATTCCTCCGCACTCCACGTGGCTCAGGGAATGAGCCACGGCTTGCTTCATGACTTGATAAGCGAAGCTGTTCATGAATGACCGCCCTGGAATCCCCCCGAGGTGTCGACGGCCTTCTTGAAGCGCATCGCGCTTGGAACACCTTGGAGGAGGCTCCCATTGACAAGGATTCCCGGCACCGAAGTCACCCCGACAATGTCAGTGGCATAGGTCAAGTCTGCTTGGTGCTGCCGCAGTCGTTTGGGATCGGTCATCGCAGCACGAACCGAGGTTTTACTCAGCCCCATGGCCTTAGCGACATCGATAATCACCTTGTCGTCGCCAATATCGCGATCCTCCTGAAAGAATGCCTTGAACATGGCCTCAGAGTATGCTTCAGCGACTCTCCATTCACGGGCTAGCTGCAGGACAAGGAAGGCCTTCTGAGTACGGGGCTGCGGGGAAACGGTGGGGAGGCGCATAGGAATCCCGAGACGTTTAGCCATCGGGTAGACCGCATCACGCCACACACGCGGCAAGTATTCATCTTCCGGACGAAGTGTGGGCACCGGATCTGACCGCAATTCAAAAGGTCGCACTCTGATCTGCACATCACGGTCACGCTTCAGTTCCTCGATAGATGGCTCGACCAGAAAACAGAAGGGGCAGACATAGTCGATAAATACATCTACTTTCGCAGTCACATCTAGTTACCTTTCCATTACTGGAATAATGCATGCGCATGCACACACATATGCACACGCGAGAAATCACATGACGATTCAAAGCTCGTCGAGCCCTAAGAACTACGATGTGAGCTTGCCGATCGCCTCGAAGGATCGATCGAGGTCCACCAGGCCAAACTGTGGATACTGCTTCGCCGCGCCGCTCAGCAGCTCACGGATCTTCCTCTCGTAGGGTTCGCGTATACTCGCCACAGATTCGAGTCCTTTTTCGGTGATGACGGCGTAGACGCCACGCCCGTCGTCCGGGCAGGCATCCCGGTATGCGAGCTCCTTGTCCTCCATACGACCGACGAGCCGAGTCGCGGAACTCTGGTCGAGCCCGACTTTCTGGGCTAACTGGGTTATTCTCAGTTCCTGTTCGGGGGTTCTGCTCAGATGCAGGATGGCACGATACTCGGTCAGACCGACACCATAGTTGTCGAGAAGCCACTTGCCCAGCGCCGCGTCCACTGCGGCGACAGTGGCCGCGACCTGCGCCCATACCGCACTGAGGTCGGGGGACGGCGGGACGCCCGAGACATCGGAGGAGTCCATGCGCATTCAGGCATATTACCACGGGCGATCCGCCCGCCTTCCCCTCGGCGAAAAGGCGTCCATAGCCCCCCATCAGGCCAGTGACGTCAAGGCCGATCCGCAAGAGGAATCGATCGGCGGCGAGTCTCGACTGGGCGGCAGACGACGTCCCCGCCGCGCAGCGGAGCCGCCACCGCGCCTCCCATCACCTTCAGAGACGGCACCGGACTCCGCAGCGGGAGCGATGGCCGTATCCCGGATCGACCATTGCGCGTCGAACTCATCCTCTCCTCCTTTCCTTTGACGTTCTTCGACCGGGAGCGGTCGACCCGAATCGGGACCGGAGACCGAAACACAGTGGTGCACATGCACGGAGATAGAATACTGCATGCACATGCATTGAGTCAAGCGGCTCGAGTGAGCCCACCGAGAGGCCCCGGCGCGCCCCGGCCCGCCGGACTCCCCGATCGCGAACGGATCGCCTCAAGCCGTGAGGCGCGCACCCGAATCCTCAGGGGATCGGCAGCGCGTGGCCGATGCGGGGCGAGAAGCCGTGCTCGCGCAGAGCCGACATCACCAGCTGGGCGTGCTCGGTGCCGCGGGTCTCCACCGAGATCTCCAGCTCCACCTCGTGGATCTGGACGCCTTTGTTGTGCCGCGTGTGCAGCACCTCGATGACGTTCGCGCTCACATCCGCCAGGATCTTCGAGATCGTCGCCAGCTGCCCCGGCACGTCCGGGATCCCGAAGTACAGCTTGAGGTAGCGGTCGGAGGCCGTCAGGCCCCGCGAGATGACCTTCTCCAGCATCATCGGGTCGATGTTGCCACCGGAGAGGATCGCGACCGTGCGGCCCGTCCCGATCCGCTCCCCGCTGCCGGCGTCCTGGCCGAGCCCCGTGATCGTGCCGGCCATGATCGCCGCGATCGAGGCGGCGCCCGCGGGCTCCACCACGAGCTTCGCCCGCTCCACGAGCAGCAGGATCGCCCGGGCGATGTCGTCCTCGCTCACCGTGACCACCTCGTCCACCAGCTCGCGGGCGAACTGGAAGGTGAGCTCCCCCGGCACGTCCACCGCGATGCCGTCCGCGATCGTCGGCTTCGCGGCGACCTTCGTGGGGCGGCCCGCCCGCAGCGAGACGGGGAACGGCGCCGAGTTCTTCGCCTGCACCCCGATGACCCGGATCATCCGGCCGCTCTCCTCGGCCTTGCGGACCGCGGCGGAGGCGATGCCGGAGACGAGGCCGCCGCCGCCGATCGGCACGATGATCGTCTCCACATCGGGGCACTCGTCGATGATGTCCAGCCCGAGCGTCGCCTGGCCGGTGATGATGTCCGGATGGTCGTAGGGGTGGATGAACTCGGCCCCGCGCTCCTCGGCGAAGGCTCGCGCCGCCACGAGCGCCTCGCCCACGTTCGCGCCCGTGAGCCTGACCTCTGCGCCGTAGCGGCGCGTCGCCTCCAGCTTGGGCAACGGCACGCCGAGCGGCATGAAGATCGTGGCGGGGATGCCCAGCTCCCTGGCCGCGTAGGCGACGCCCTGGGCGTGGTTGCCCGCCGAGGCGGCCACCACGCCGGCGGCCCGCCGCGCCGCGTCCAGCTTGGAGAGCCGGTAGCTCGCGCCGCGGATCTTGTAGGAGCCGGTGCGCTGCATGTTCTCGCACTTGAGCAGCACGGGCGAGCCGAGCATGTCGCTCAGGAACCGTGCGGAGTCCAGGGGCGTCCGGGTGACGATACGGCTGACGAGCTCGTGGGCCGCGCGGATCTCGCGCATCTCGGGGACGGGGGCGGTCATGTCCTGGGTCGCTCCTTCATGATGCGCTGCTTCAGGATGCGTCTGCGCAGCAGGCTCATCCGTTGGGAGGCGTGGGTGGTCGGGGCACGGCCGGTCGGGTCGGGCTGCCCCCGCCACTGCCCCGACTCGATGTATTCGACCATGGATTTCAGGCTCGCCACGATCGGCACGGCGAACACGGCGCCGGGGATGCCGCCGAAGATCGAGCCGGCGCTGACCGCGAGCAGCACGCCCAGGGGGTGCACCTTGACCGCGGAGCCCATGATGAACGGCTGCAGCACGTGCGATTCGATCTGCATGACGGCCAGCACGATCAGGAGCATGAACACCGCGTTCACCGGTCCGTTGTACAGCAGCGCCACGAGCACGACGAGCGCGCCGGACAGGATCGCCCCCAGGAACGGCACGAAGGAGGCGAGGAAGACGATGATCGACAGCGGCAGGACGAACGGTACGCCCAGGACGAGCGCACCGACGCCGATGCCGACCGCGTCGATGAGGGCGACCAGGATCTGCACGCGCGCGTAGTGGCCGACCGAGACCCAGCCGCGCCGGCCGGCCCCGTCCACCGCGGCGCGCGCCCGGGGCGGGAAGAGGGAGACCAGGAAGCGCCAGATCACGGCGCCGTCGAGCAGGTAGAAGACGAGCGCGAAGAGCGTGACCAGCGAGCCGGTGAAGAAGGCCAGCACGGTGGAGCCGGCGCTCAGCGCCTGCTGGGCCAGATTGGAGACATTGCCCTGCGCCCAGGCCAGGAACTGGTTGAAGGCCTGGTTCAGCTGCGCCTCGGAGAGGTGGAGGGGCGAGTCCCGGAGCAGCACGAGCAGCTGCTGGTACCGCTGCTGGAGCTGCGCCCAGTCGATCTGGATGCCGCGCCGGAACTGGCTGACCACGAGCATGATCAGGCCCGTCACCCCGGCGATCAGCACGAGCAGCGTGATAGCGAGCGCGAGGGGCCTGGGCACCCGCCACAGCAGCAGCCGGTTCATGAGCGGGGACAGCAGCGCGGCCAGGAGCGCGGCCACCAGCAGGGGGATGACCAGGATGCTGGCCTTGGCGATGATCCAGCCGATCGGCACGAGGGCGAGCGCGATCGCGACGAAGCGCCAGGCGTAGGCGGCCGCGACCCGCCAGGCGAAGGGGACGAGCTCGCGGTCCCGCTCCGGGATCGTCGCCTCGGCGACCGGACCGGAGCCGGCCGGCTGCGCAGGCCTGTCCCCGTTCGACGCCGTCATGGCTCCGATCCTATTGACCGCCGCCTCCGTGACGGCGGCACGAGCCGCGGCGCTTCGCCCCGGGGCTCGTGCAGGAGCCCCGCCCGGTGGGCGGCGACGGCCAGTTGCGTGCGGTCTCGGAAGCCGTAGCGGGCGAAGATGCGCCTGAGGTAGGTCTTGACCGTCTCCGCGTCGAGCCGCACGCTCAGGCGGCCGGGGCGGTCGAGGAACTCGATGCGGCAGCGCGGCTCGGTCGCGTGCCGGAGGACGTTCGCGAGCGCTTCGCCGAGGACGAGCCGCAGCGTCCGCCGGGTCGGGGCGGCCAGCCCTTCGGGCGGACGGCCCGAGACCTCCACCCGCATCCCGGCTGCACGGAACTCCTCGATCAGCGTCTCCAGCCGCGGCACATCCCCCTCCTTCCCGGCCGGGGCGGACCGTTCCGGGTCGATCGTGCGCACGGTGCGCCGCAGCTCGTCCAGGGCGGCTTCGGCGTCCGCCTCGATCCGGGCGAGCGCCCGGCCCGTCTCCTCCCCGTCGCCCAGGAAGCGGGCGGTGCCGGCCCGGGCGCGGATGAGCGCGAGCGAGCGGCCGATGCCGTCGTGGAGGTCCTGGGAGATCTCCCGCCGCTGGGTCCGCAGCGCCTCCCGCTCGCGCCGCCCCGCCAGGGTTCCGGCCAGCAGCGCCGCCACGGGGAGCAGGACGCCCAGCAGACCCGAGGCGGGCTCCAGCCGCACCAGGAGCAGTAGGGCGATCGGCGGGGCGGCCAGCGCGAAGGCGAGCCGGGGGCGGTGGGACAGCTGCCGGGCCGCGACGAAGAAGAGGCACCACGAGACCGCCAGCATCGGGTCCGAGGGGACCCCGATCAGCGGGGCCGCGAAGGTCGCGAGCGCACAGACCGCCAGGCAACGCAGGGGCCGCAGCGGCGCGGCCAGGACCGCCCACGCCGCGATCCCGGCCAGCAGCAGCCCGGCCGCCTGCGCGGACGGCTCCTCGAGCCGCACGAGCCCCGGCAGGCGGAACAGCAGGACGAGCGCGAGCAGGACGAGACCCGCCGACTTCGCAGAGAGCGGGCGGGTGAGGGCATCGCTTCGGGGCACGGGACCTCGGACTGGACTCGGAGTGGACAGGACGGGCAGGGACGGGACCGGTCCTCTCTCGATCCGGGTTCGCGAGGGCGCGGCGGAGCTCGACGGACAGGGACCGGACGCGGAGGCGCACCATGCGGTCGCCTCGTCCCGGGACGGACCTCGACGGACAGGAACCGGACCCGGTGGAGCCGGAGCTCCTGACCGTCTGCCGTGGCGGACCTCGACGGACAGAGACCGGACGCCTCACAGTGTCCCACTCCGGCCCGCCCGAGCTCCCGGCGCGCGGGGCCGGCGAGGGGCTCAGAGCACGGCGGGCAGCACCGCGCCGAGGTTGATCAGCGCGTGCAGGCCGATCGGGACGACGATCGAACCGGTCCAGCGGGAGACGATTCCCAGCCCGATGCCGACGGACACGTGGGGCAGCACCCCCACGAGCTCGGCGGGGGCGAAGGAACCCGCGTGCATGAAGCCGAACAGGGCGCCGGACAGCGTCAGCGCCGTCCAGAAGGGGAGCACCCGGCTCAGGCCGCCGAGCAGCAGCAGCCGGAAGAACGTCTCCTCCACGAAGGGGCCGAGCAGCCCCGCGACCGCGATCGACACGGCCGGGGGCAGCACCGCGAAGGCGAGGCCGAGCCGTTCGTCGTTGCCCAACTCCTCCGCCCCGATCCCGAGGGCCGCGGACAGCGCCTCGGCCAGGAGCGCCCCGGCCGTGACGACCGCGATCACGAGCAGCGCCGCCGCGGGCAGCCGCCACAGCAGCGAGCGGCCCCGCGCCGCCAGGCGCCGCGTCCCCTCCGTCAGCGCGCCCCGGAAGGCGAAGGCGGCCAGGCCGCCGAGCACGGTGTAGGCGACGGCGGTCGCCCAGATCCGCCCCGCCGTCTCCGGGGCCGGGAGGGGCCCTGCGAGCCGCTGGACGACGGGGAGGACCAGGAAGCAGCCCGCGTACAGGATCGCGAAGAGGATCGTCGCGGGCGTGGCGGGGACCGGCGCGAGCGGCCGGGAGCGGTCGGGGAGGCGTTCAGGAGAGGTCGGAGTCGTCGTCACGCACAGCAGTGTGGACCGCGGGGCGCGGCCGCGTGTCCCCCGGAAGTGGACGTCGCGACGGCGGGCAGGACCCTACCTCAAGGCGGTCGCCCACCTGGTCACGGCTTTCGTCAAAGTGGACGTCGCGACGGCGGGCAGGACGGTGCCCGGGGACGGCGCGGGAGCGATCAGAACTGCACGCGCGGCGGCTCGGAGATCGCCGCCCGGTCGGCGACCTCGAAGAAGGCCCGCTGCTGACAGCCCATGCCGCGGGCCACCAGGGGGCCGGGGAAGACCTTGATCCTGGTGTTGAGTTCGCGCACGCCGCCGTTGTAGAAGCGGCGCGAGGACTGGATGCGGTCCTCGCTGGCGACGAGCTCGGATTGCATCTGCAGGAACTCGGGGCTCGTCTGCAGCTCGGGATAGGCCTCGGCGAGCGCGAAGAGGCTGCGCAGCGCGCCCTGCATGCGGTTCTCGGCCCGGGAGGCCTCGGCGGGGTCGGCGGCCCGGAGGGTCTCGGCGCGGGCCTGCTCGACCTCCTCGAAGACGCCCCGCTCGTGGCTCGCGTAGGGCTGGACGGTCTCCACGATCTTCGGCAGCAGCTCGGCCCGCTGCCCCATCTCGCTCGTGATCCCGCGCCAGGCCTCCTCGGCGCGGCCGTTCAGCTTCTTGATCGAGCTGCGCGTGGCCAGCAGGAAGACGCAGACGAGGACGAGAACGAGGGCGACGGCGCCGATCGCGATCCAGAGCTCCATGCGGGCAGTCTAGACGCCGCCCCTGCGCCCATCGGCTCGATCGGCATCGACATGCTCGCCGGATCCACGGCTGAGGCGTGTTGCGAAAGCCAGGCCCTGTTGCGGAAGTCGTTCGCGTCGGGGATTTCCGCCCGTTGTTCGCGTTTCCGCCCGCTGCAGGGGGCGGAAACGCGAACAACGGGCGGATCTGGTGGTCTCGGACGCTTTCCGCGACTACGACGCCCGGCTCTGCTCGACACGCGGATCACCCGCCTCTGCGGCGTGCGAGGCGGAAGCGTCCTCGGCGTCGAGGAGCGAGGGCAGCAGGCTCATCGCCGTCCGGGGCACCGCCCCGTAGCGGCCGCCCAGATAGCGCCTGGCGATGTTCGCGTCCCTGGGGTGCGGGAAGTCGGCGAGCGAGTACAGCTGCATGACCCCGTCCCGCTCCTTCTCGGTGAACCAGATCTGCTCGGCCTCCAGCTCCAGCCCGCTGAGCGGCGAGAGCAGCGTCACGTCATGGCTCGTGAACAGCAGCTGGGCGCCGCGGGGGTTCGTAGCCGGATCGTTGAAGGCCTCCACCAGGAGCGAGCTCAGCCGGGGGTGCAGGCTCGAGCCGAGCTCGTCGATACAGAGCACGCCGCCCTCGCGAAGCACCTCCACCGCCGGGACCGCGAGCGCCAGCCAGGAGAGCGTCCCGTCGCTTTGCTCCGACAGGCCCAGGGTGCCGTGCGCATCGCCCGGGCCCCGGTGGGAGAACTCGAGCATGCGGGCGAAGCGCTCGAGCTCGCGCGGTTTCTGCTGCGGGTCGGTCCCGGTGATGCTCGCGACGACGCTCTGGAACGCCTCGAGCAGCTGTTCGCTGACTTCGCGGACGTTTTCGGGGAGATCCTCGACGCGCAGATCGACACCGTCGATGCCGATGTCCGCGATCTTCAGGATCGCGAGCACGTCCTGGAAGCCGATGCCGCCTTCCGCCAGCCCGGAGACGATCGACGCGATCCGTTCGTCCCGGTCCATGTCGCCGAGGGGCAGCGTCCGGACCCCGTTCGCGAGCGCCTGCGCGATCGGAGCGAGCCCGGGGTGGTGGAGCGTGAGCGCCCGGCTCAGGACCAGCTCCCGCTCCCCGACCTTGCCGATGCTTCCGAGCCCGCGGGCGAGGCGCACCCCGGTCCCGTCGCGTTCGACGTCCCGCTCGAAGAGGCGCCGCCAGCGCCCCTGCGGCGAGTCCCCCACCTCCTCCAGCCGCTCCGTCCGGACCCGCTCCCCCGTCACTTCGAGAACGTAGCGGTAGCGGCGACCGCCGGTCACGAAATCGAGTTCGTAGCGGCTCGGCTCCTTCGCGGCCGCCGGATCGAGCCGGAACGGGCGCTGCACGAAGGACCAGCCGCGAACCGCCTTCCGAACGAACTCGATCGCGTCGAGCAGCGTGGACTTGCCGGAGGCGTTGGCGCCGAAGACCCCGGCGACCGGGAAGACGTGGGCTCGCCACTCCTCGCCCTCGGGCGGACGCAGGCGCGTGAACGCCGGACGGACGAGTTCGAGCTCGATGCGGTCCCGGGCCGCTCCGTGGTTCGAGACGGCGAAGCTCAGCAGCATCATACGCAGCAGCATAGGTGCAATAAGCGGTCAATCCATAGCGTTTTTCACAGAATTTCCACCGCTCAGAGCAAGTGAGCCGGAGCCGCCGGAGGGGCTACGGGAACGCACACGCCTCGCCCGCCCCGCGCTCGGGAACGCCGCGTACAGATGGACGTGTTCCCGAAATACCCGAGAACCAGGAGGCACGAGACGATGACTCTGGACGACCGCATGAAGAACGCCGCCGACCGCCTGGGCGGCAAGGCCGAGGAGACCGCCGGCGAGGCCACCGGCAACGAGGAGCTGCGAGCCGAGGGCCGGGGCGATCAGGCCCGGGCGGATCTGCAGGACGCCCTGCAGGACGTCAAGAACAAGGCGGAGGGGGTCGCCAGCGACCTCAAGCAGAACTTCGACAAGAAGTGACCTTTTCTCCCGGCGCCGCGCCATCTCCCGCGGCGCCGAGAGTGCGGGCCCCGAAGTCGCCGGGCGCCGAACGCTTCACTCCCCCGTCTCGGCGGCCCCGGGGATCCGCGCCAGCCTGCGCCCCGTCTCGCGCAGACGCTCGGCCAGCTCGGGCGGCTCGACCGCGAGGATCTCGCAGTCCAGCGCCGCCAGATGCGGCACCGCGTCTCCCGGGTCCGCGACGCCCGCGACGAATTCGCAGCTGTCGGCGTCCACCGCCCGGATCTCGCCGGCGAGCGGCGGAACCCGGTCCCGCAGCTCCTCGGCCGGCAGTCCCAGCCGGAGCCGCACGAGCACCGGGTAGGGCGCACGCAGCACGGCCCGCCGGACGTGCTCGACGGCGTCCGGCTCCTCGCGCGGCGAGAAGGCGAAGGTGGTCCGGTGCAGCCGCCCCATCCGATCGATGCGGAAGGTGCGCCAGTCCCGCCGGTCCAGATCGTAGGCGAGCAGGTACCAGCGCCCCGCGAAGTGCACCGTCCGGTACGGCTCGGCGCTGCGCTCGCTCTCATTTCCCGCGCCGTCGCGGTAGACGAAGCGGATGCGCCGCCGCCGCACGATCGCTTCGCCCAGCTCCCCCGGCAGCCCGCCCGGCACGATCGGGTCCCCGCTCGGGACCACCGCGAGCGAGGCGGCGATCCGGTCGATGCCCGCCGCCGTCTCGGCCGGCAGACGCTCCCGGAGCACCGCCGCGGCGGCCTCGGCGTCCCGGGCCAGCCCCTCGATCCCGGCGGAAGCGGCCAGGCGCAGGCCGAGCGCGACCGCCTCGACGTGCTCGGGCGCGAGCCGCAGGGGCAGGCGCTCGGCGGCCGAGAGCCGGTACCCCTCCCCGTCCGCGCCGATCCGGTAGCCGAGCCCGCGCAGCCGGGCGACGTCGCGGCGCACCGTCCGCGCCGTCACCCCCAGGCGGCGGGCGAGCGCCGCGGCCGGAACCGCCCCGCCGTACCGCAGGAGCGCGAGGATGCGCAGGGCGCGGGCCGTGGGCGTGGACCGGCCGTCCGCGGGTCCCGGCGCCTCCTGCTCGAACATGCCCCCATGCTGCCGGACGGGCCGGACAGGATCCGTCCGCCCCCGCCGACAGACTCGCAGGCGAGCGCGGACACCCCGCGCGCAGACGAGACCGGTTCTCGAGCCGCCCCGGGCGGGCGCCGGGCCGGTGCACACCACCCACCGAAGGAGAACGATCATGCCCTTCCTCACCCCGCAGGTCGCCGACGAGCGCGACGCCCTGGCCGGCTTCCTCGAGCAGCAGTGCGCCCAGCTGCGGCTGAGCGCGCTCGACCTGGACGACGAGGCCGCCCGCCGCCCCCTCCTGCCCGAGGGCCTGTCCGTCGCGGGCCTGCTGGTCCACACGGCACAGGTGATCGCCTCGTGGCTGGAGCGGGTCCGCGTCGCCCCCGAGCCGCTGCCGCAGGATCGGCTGTTCGAGCTGGGCCGGGAACTGGGCCTGGCGGACCGCTTCTTCTCGGGGGCCGAGCTGCCCGAGGACATGACCCTGCACGAGATCCTCACGGCCTACGACCGCGCGACCGCCCGCATCCGGCCCGTCGTCGAGGGGGCGGATCCGGAGACCCGCGTGCCGGTGCCCGAGGCGCCGTGGTTCCCGAAGGATCTGGAGTCCTGGAGCGTGCGCTGGGTGTGCCACCACCTGATCGCCGAAGTGGCCCGTCACGCGGGGCACGCCGATCTGATCCGGGAGTCGATCGACGGCGAGATCGCCTATTCGCTCAACGCGCGCGCCGAGGGCGAGCCCTTCGACTGGGACGCCTACGGCCGGGTCCGGGAGTGAGCTCGGAATAAACCCGGCGCCATGAGCGTCGCTCCTCGGTGGCCTGTCCGTCGACCCGAGGAGTCCCCGTGTCCGATCACACCGACCGCCCCCGTTCCCGCCGTCGCCTCTGGCTGCTGCTGGCAGGCGGCGCCCTGGTCCTGGCCGCCCTCGCCGCCGCCGTGTTCCAGCCGTGGCTGCTGCTCGTCGACACGGAGGTGATGGACGAGCTGCCGAGCGTCTCGACCCCGGCGGCGCCCGCCGCCGGGGAGGGGGCCGTCCCGTCCGGCGACCAGGGCGCCGCGGCGGCGACCGAGCCGGAGCGGAGCGAGCCGGTGCTCGTGTCCACCGGCAGCTTCGTCTCGCACGAGCACGAGACGGTCGGCACCGCGAGCATCTACCGCCTGCCGGACGGCACCCACCAGCTGGCCATCGCGGGCCTGGAGACCACGAGCGGCCCCGATGTGCACGTCTGGCTCAGCGCCGGCCCCGTCGTGGAGGGCCGCGACGGCTGGTTCATCGCGGCCGAGCACGAGCACCTCGACCTGGGCGGGATCAAGGGCAATCGCGGCGACCAGGTGTACCCGCTGCCCGAGGGGACCGACCCCTCGCAGTGGCCCACGGTCGATCTGTGGTGCGTCGCCTTCGGCGTGTCCTTCGGCGCCGCGGCGCTGACGCCGGTCGCCTGAGCCTCGGCCGAGCCGGCTCCCGCACGGTCCCCCCGGGGCCGGCTCC
>JAUNLB010000011.1:27049-31463 GCA_030532485.1 Pseudoclavibacter sp. | reverse complement strand
AGCGGGGCGGGGCCGCCGGGGCGCGCTCCCGGGTCTGGGCGCGCGACGCCCGGGACCGACGCCGTCCGCGCGACGGTGGAGGGGAGGGCCGTCGTCCAGGCGGCGTGAGGCGCTTCCGGGAGCGGGATGTCGAGCGGGAGGACGGCCGGGGACGGCGTTTCTCCGCCCGGAGCGGTCCGAGCGGCGGACAGGACCGGGAACGCGCGGAGCGGCCGCAGGAGGATCTGCGGGCGGTGCGCAGCGGGCACGTCGACCCGCCGCTGCCGGACGAGGTGAGCGAGCGCGATCTGCCGTTCGCAGCCCGTGCGGAGCTCAAGACGCTGACGCGGGAGAACGCGGAGTTCGTGGCTCGGCACTTGGCGATGGCCGCGGCGCTCATCGAACGCGACCCCGCCCTGGCGCACCGCCACGCGCTGAGCGCCTCCCGACGGGGCGGCCGGGTCGCGGTCGTGCGGGAGACGCTGGGGATCACCGCCTATACGAGCGGCGACTACGCCCTCGCGCTGCGCGAGCTGCGAACCTACCGCCGGATCAGCGGCCGCGACGACCAGCTCGCGCTCATGATCGACAGTGAACGGGGCCTCGGTCGTCCGGACCGCGCCCTGGAACTCGGGCGCTCGGCGGACCTGCAGGCCCTGCCCGACGCGGAACGCGCACAGGTGGCCATCGCCCTGTCCGGGGCCCGCCTGGATCAGGGCAAGGCAGAGCTGGCCCTGGCCGAGCTGGAGGTCCCGCAGCTGGATCCCCGCCGAGCCTTCCCCTACAGCCCGGCCCTGTTCTCGGCCTACGCCGAGGTGCTGGCGGAGCTGGGGCGCACAGACGAGGCCGCCGCCTGGCGGCAGCGTGCGGAGCACGCCGCCCGGGCCCTGGAGGACGCCCGACACGACGAGCACGAGACCGTCGATGTGCACTCCGAGGAACTGCAGGGCGCGGAACTGGAAGCGTTCTACGAGGCCTACCCCGAATTGCGACCGGCCCCGGTCCGGCAGCCCGATCCGGGCACCGACGAGCCGGAGGCCGTCACGCCGCGGGACCGGGACGAGCGGGACCGGGAGGCGGCCCGCCGGCTGGACCCGGAAGCCGAGCTCGAGGAGCTGCTCGCGGAGCCCGGCGGGCAGGCGCCGCAGGCCGCGGGCGCGGCGGCCGCGCATCTGCTCGTCGGGCCCGGGGACGAGGCTGCGGCGGAGGGCGACCTCCCCGTCGGTGACGAGGCGGACGGTGCCGCCGCGGTCGAGGGAGCGAGCGATGCGGAACCGCGCATGGGAGAGCCGCGGCGCGCGGAGCCGCAGGACGCGGAACAGGACGGCGCCGAGCAGTCCGGGGCCGGGGCGGAACCACCCGGGGCCGGGGCGGAACCGCCGACCGGATCCGGCTCGGGGTCGGCGCAGCCGCAGGCCTCGCTCGATCCCGCGGACCCCGCGGAGGGCGGTGAGGCCGCGGAGGAGGGCGCGCCGGAGGAACCGGAGGAGCCCACGCTCTTCGAGATCTGAGCGGCGGGGCCGGGAAACGGCTCCGTCCCCAAAGCCTCGGTGCTCATCTGCGTGGTGCGTCTGCGGAGCGAGCCCCGACCACCCGGCGCTCTATACAATGAGCGCCGACCGCGGCCCATCCGCGGCGGAGTGGAGGCACGCCCCATGGGCATCTTCTCGCGTTCGACCGGCCTCGGGCCGGCGCCCGTCGACGGCGCGGACCTGCTGCTGGCGGACCTGGACGGCGTCGTCTACCGCGGCCGTGAGCCGATCCCGCACGCGGTGGAAGGACTCAACGCGATCCAGCGGGCGGGCACGCCCGTCGGCTACATCACCAACAACGCCTCCCGAACGGACGCGGCCGTGGCCGAACAGCTGCGCGAGCTGGGGCTGCATGTCCGGCCCGAGGAGGTCGTCACGAGCCCTCAGGCGGCCATGCGGCTGCTGCGCGAGCAGGTGCCGAGCGACTCGCTCGTGCTCGTGGTGGGCGGCGACGGCATCCTGCACGAACTGGAGCGGGCCGGCTACCGCACGACCCGCTCCGCGGACGACGAGCCCGACGCGGTCGTGCAGGGCTTCGCTCCGCACGTCGGCTGGGAGCAGCTGGCCGAGGCCTCCTTCGCGCTCGCCGACCGCGAGATCCCCTGGATCGCGACCAACCAGGACTGGACGATCCCCGTCGCCCGCGGGCTGGCTCCGGGCAACGGCACCCTCGTCGCGGCCGTGCACACGGCCGTGCAGCGCATGCCGAAGGTCGCGGGCAAGCCCGAGACCCCCATCTTCGAGGAGGCGGCCGAGCGCTTCTCGGCGCAGCGGCCCGTCTTCGTCGGGGACCGGATGGACACCGACATCAAGGGGGCCCGTCGGGCGGGCATGCGCAGCGTGCTCGTGCTCACGGGCGTCGACCGCCCCAAGCAGGTCCTCGCCGCGGCCCCGGACGAGCGGCCCGACTGCATCGTCGAGGACCTGCGGGGTCTGCGCGAGCCCTATCCGGAGGTCGAGGTGACCCGCGAGCACGAACTCGCGATCGCGCGGGTCGGCCGGGAGCGGGTGAGCGTGCACGGCATCGAGGTGCGCATCGACTCGGCCGGCCGCAGCCGCATCGATCTGCTGCGGGCGGCGAGCGCCGCCATCGGCGCCTCCGAGAAGCTCATCTACGCGCTGAGCATCCCGCCCGCCCTGTACGAGGACGTGTTCCGGCGGTGACCGGGGAGCGGACGCCCGAGGCCCTGGGCAAGGAGCTGGAGCGCATCGAGGCCCTGCCGGTTCAGGAGCGCGCCGAGGCCTACGGGGAACTGCACGCCCGCTTCTCGGCGGCCCTCGAGGCGGCCGGCGAGCACGGTGGCGCCGCCCGCCGCTTCGAGGAGGATCCGCTCCTGGCCGGGGGACCGGCCGAGGTCGGGCAGCCGGACCCGGCCGGGGAGGAGAGGGCGCGCAGCGGGGCGGACGCGGCGGACCGGCCGCACGGGGACGATGCCTGAGGGCGGCCGTCGGCTGGACCTGGAGCTCGCGGCACGGGGCCTCGCGCGCAGCCGCACGCACGCCGCACGGCTCGTCGCGGCCGGACAGGTCGAAGTGGACGGGCGGACCGCCCGGCGGGCGGCCGCGAGCGTCGGCCCGCGGGCGCGCATCGAGGTGCTCGCCGACGACGCCCACTACGTCTCGCGCGGCGCGCACAAGCTCCTGGCGGCCCTGGACGCCTTCGGGCTGGACCCGGCCGGTCGGGACGCGCTCGACGTGGGCGCCTCCACCGGCGGTTTCACCCAGGTGCTGCTGGAGCGGGGCGCCCGCCGGGTCGTCGCGCTCGACGTGGGGCACGGCCAGCTCGCCCCGCGGCTGCGGGCCGATGCCCGGGTGCACGCGCTGGAGGGCGTCAACGCCCGCGAGCTGGACGCGGCGGCGCTGGACGGGCTGCTGGCCGCGGGACCGCGCCCGGCCCCGGCCGCCCGCGGCATCGATCTGGTGACCGCGGACGTCTCCTTCATCCCCCTCGGGCTCGTCCTGCCCGCCCTGCGGGCGACGGTCTCGCCCGCCGCCGACCACCTGCTGCTGATTAAGCCTCAGTTCGAGGTGGGTCGCAGCGGTGTGCGGGACGGCGTCGTGCACGATCCCCGGCTGGCCGCCGAGGCCGTGCGGGGCGTGCTGCGGGCCGCCGCGGGACTGGGCCTGACCGCCGCGGGACTGGCCGCCTCGCCCCTGGCGGGCGTCCGCGGCAACCGCGAATACCTCGTCCACCTGCGGGCCGCGGACGACGCGGCCGAGCGGGTGCCCGGGCTCGGCGTCCTCCGCGCTCTCGTGGACGGGCCGGGCGACGCGGCTGCGGGGATGCCCGGGCCGGACGGCCCCGATCCGTCAGAATGGGAGGCGCCCATCCGCCGTGCGACGAAGGGAGCGGAGGCATGAGCGAGACCGGTCGGGAACCCAGGCGCGTGCTCGTCGTCGGCCACACGGGCCGGGAGGACGCCATCGAGGCCGCCTTCCGGGTCGTGGGCCACCTGCACGGCGCGGGCGTCGTCCCCGTCTTCCAGCCCTCCACGGCGGAGGACCTCGCCCGCATCGCGACCGGCCGGGTGCCGGAGTCCAGCGAGGTGCTGGGCCGGGACTGCGAGGCGGACGAGCTGGAGATCGCCGTGGTGCTCGGCGGGGACGGGACCATCCTGGCCGCGGCCGAGCTCGTGCGCGGCGCGCAGGTGCCGATCATCGGCGTCAATCTCGGCCACGTGGGCTTTCTGGCCGAGAGCGAACGGGACTCCCTGCCCGCGACCATGCGCCGCGTGCTCGCCCGCGACTACACGGTCGAGGAGCGGCTCGCGCTGTGCGTGCAGGTCGAGGTGGACGGCCGCATCGTGCACGAGAACTGGGCGCTCAACGAGGCCTCGGTCGAGAAGGCGAACCGGGCGAAGATGCTCGAGGTGGTCGTGGAGGTGGACGGCCAGCCGCTGTCC
>JAUNLB010000011.1:7611-27039 GCA_030532485.1 Pseudoclavibacter sp. | reverse complement strand
TTCGGCTGCGACGGGGTCATCCTCTCCACCCCCACCGGCTCGACCGCCTACTCCTTCTCGGCGGGCGGCCCGGTCGTGTGGCCGAGCGTGGAGGCGCTGCTGCTCGTGCCGAACAGCGCCCACGCGCTGTTCGCCGGCCCGATCGTGGTCGGCCCCGACTCGGTGCTCGCCGTCGAGATCGTGCCCCGCACGCGCGAGCGGGGCGTGCTCTGGTGCGATGGGCGGCGCAGCTTCGAGCTGCCCGCCGGGGCCCGCATCGAGGCGACCCGCTCGCCCGAGCCGGTCCGGCTGGCGCGCCTGCACCAGGCGCCGTTCTCCAGGCGGCTGGTCGACAAGTTCCAATTGCCCACCACGGGCTGGCGCGGGCCGGTGGTCGCATGATCCTCGACGTCGAGATCCGCGGCCTCGGCGTCATCGACCGCGCCGAACTGCCCCTCGGCCCCGGCTTCACCGCCATCACGGGGGAGACCGGGGCGGGCAAGACCATGGTCGTCACGGCGCTCGGCCTGCTGCTGGGCGGCAGGGCCGCATCCGGAACGGTCCGCTCCGGCGCGGAGCGCGCCGTGGTGGAGGGCCGCTGGCGGATCGACGAGCGGGGCCCCGCCGCCGAGCTGGTGGCCGAGGCGGGCGGGGAGACCGAGCCCCTGGACGGGGGCGCGGCCGAGTTGCTCGTCTCCCGGCAGATCGGGGCGCGGGACGGCCGCAGCCGGGCCCGGCTCGGCGGGGCCAGCGTCCCGGCCGCCCAGCTGGGCCGACTTGGGGAAGTGCTGGTCGCGGTGCACGGACAGAACGACCAGATCCGGCTGCGCGGCGAGCAGGCCCAGCGGGAGGCGCTCGACGCCTTCGGCGGGCCGGAGCTGGCGGCCGCGCGTCGGCGGCTGGCCGGGCACCACGCGGAGGCGGAGCGACTGCGCGGCGAGCTGGAGCGGCTGCGCGAGGACCGCGAGGCGCGCGCCAGGGAGGCCGAGGAGCTGCGTCAGGCGCTGGCGCAGATCGAGCCGGTCGACCCGCAGCCCGGGGAGGACGCCGAGCTTTCGGCCCGTATCGAACGGCTGGACCACCGCGAGCAGCTGCGGGCCGCCGCGGCCTTCGCCCACGCCGCCCTGCGCGGCCGGGAGCACGCGGCGGAGCATGCGCCGGCCGCGGTGGAGCTCGTGCAGCGGGCCGCCGAGGAGCTGGAGCGCGCTGCCCGCTCGGACGGCGAACTCGAGGAGCTCGCCGCGCTCGTGCGGGATCTGGGCTACGCAGCGGAGGACGCGGCGCTGCGCCTGGCCGGCTACATGGACTCGCTGGACACCGAGGGGGTCGGCGAGCTGGAGACGCTGCACGAGCGGCTGGCGAGCCTGAACGCGCTCATGCGCCGCTACGGCCCCGGCCTGGAGGACGTCCTGCGCGTGCGCTCGACGGCGGCAGAACGGCTGCTGGAGCTGGACGGGGACGACGACCGCATCGACGCGCTCGGCTCGGATCTGGCGGCCGCCGAGACCGCCCTGGCCGAGTCGGCGACCCGGCTGACGCAGCTGCGTCGCGCCGCCGCCGACCGGCTGGCGGAGGAGGTCACGCGGGAGCTGGAGCAGCTGGCGATGCCGGAGGCGCGGCTCCTGGTGGAGGTGGAGCCGGCCGGGCGCGTCTCGCGGCACGGCGGCGACCGCATCGCCTTCCTGCTGCGCCCCCATCCCGGCTCCGAGCCCGGGCCCATCGCCCGGACCGCCTCCGGCGGCGAGCTGTCGCGGGTCATGCTCGCGCTGGAGGTCGTGCTGGCCGGGGCGAACCCGGTCCCGACCTTCGTCTTCGACGAGGTGGACGCGGGCGTCGGCGGAGCCGCCGCGATCGAGATCGGCCGCAGGCTGCGTCGGCTGGCCCGCTCCGCCCAGGTGGTGGTCGTCACCCACCTGGCGCAGCTGGCTGCCTTCGCCGACAACCACGTCCGCATCCGCAAGACGAGCGACGGCGAGGTCACCTCCTCCTCGATCCGGCGGCTGGACGAGCAGGAGCGGCTGGTGGAGATCTCCCGGCTGCTCTCGGGTCTGAGCGAGAGCGGCACCGCCCACGCACATGCGCGAGAATTACTCGAGATGGCAGAGGGGGAACGGCCGTGACGCCCGACCCCGTGAGATAGAGTGGAAACCCGTGGATCAGACAGCGCAGGACCCGGTCAAGCACATCTTCGTGACGGGGGGTGTCGTCTCCTCGCTCGGCAAGGGTCTGACCGCCGCGAGCCTCGGCAATCTGCTCACCGCTCGCGGGCTGCGGGTCGTCATGCAGAAGCTGGACCCGTATCTCAACGTGGACCCGGGCACCATGAACCCCTTCCAGCACGGCGAGGTCTTCGTCACCCAGGACGGGGCCGAGACGGACCTGGACATCGGCCACTACGAGCGATTCCTCGACATCGATCTGAGCAGTGCGGCTAACGTGACGACAGGCCAGGTCTACTCGGAGGTGATCGCCCGGGAGCGCCGCGGCGAGTTCCTCGGCGACACGGTGCAGGTCATCCCGCACATCACCGACGAGATCAAGCGGCGGATGCGACTGCAGGCCGCCGAACGCCCCCGGCCGGACGTGATCATCACCGAGGTGGGGGGCACGATCGGCGACATCGAGTCCCAGCCGTTCATCGAGGCCGCCCGGCAGATCCGCCACGAGCTGGGCCGGGACAACGTCTTCTTCGTGCACGTCTCCCTCGTCCCCTTCATGGGGGCCTCCGGCGAGCAGAAGACCAAGCCGACCCAGCACTCGGTGGCGGCCCTGCGCTCGGCGGGGATCCAGCCGGACGCGCTCGTGCTGCGCAGCGACCGGCCGGTCACCGACGGGAACCGCACCAAGATCGCGCTCATGTGCGACGTGCCGGAGCGGGCCGTCGTGAACACCGTGGACGTGCCCTCCATCTACGACATCCCCCGCCTGCTGCACGAGCAGGGCCTGGACGCCTACCTGATCGAGCAGCTGCGGCTGGAGGTGGGCGAGATGGACTGGAGCGGCTGGGAACGGCTGCTGCAGGTGGTCCACGAGCCGCGGCACGAGGCCGTGGTCGCCCTGGTGGGCAAGTACATCGACCTGCCGGACGCCTACCTCTCGGTGACCGAGGCGCTGCGGGCCGGCGGCTTCGCGAACGAGGCGCGCGTGCGGATCCGATGGGTGCCCTCGGACGAGTGCGCGACCCCGGAGGGCGCCGCGCGGCACCTGGCGGACGTGGACGCCGTGTGCGTGCCGGGCGGCTTCGGCGTCCGGGGCATCGAGGGCAAGCTCGGCGCGCTGCGCTTCGCGCGCACGAACGAGATCCCCACGCTCGGCCTGTGCCTCGGCCTGCAGTGCATGGTCATCGAGTTCGCCCGCAACGAGGCGGGCATCGAGGGGGCCTCCTCGACCGAGTTCGATCCGGACGCGGAGCACCCGGTGATCGCCACCATGGCCGAGCAGGTGGACATCCTGCGCGGCGGCGAGATGGGCGGCACGATGCGCCTGGGCAGCTACGAGGCCCTGCTGGGCGAGGGCACGCTGGCGGCCGAGGTCTACGGCGCGCAGCGGGTGACGGAACGGCACCGGCACCGCTACGAGGTCAACAACCGCTACCGGGAGCAGCTGGGCGCGGCGGGCCTGGTGTTCTCCGGCACCTCGCCGGACGGGACGCTCGTCGAGTTCGCGGAGCTGCCCCGCGATCGGCACCCCTACTACATCGCCACCCAGGCGCACCCCGAGCTGAAGTCCCGCCCGGGCAACGCCCACCCGCTGTTCCGCGGTCTGCTCGCCGCGGCCCTGGAGCGCCAGCGCTCCCAGCGCCTGGTCGAGGTCGAGGAGCGCCTGGGCGATCTGCCGGGGCGCGAGGCGCCGTGAGCGGCCCGCTGCGCGACGAGCCGCAGCGCATCGAGCCGGTCTCCGGGCGCACGGTCTTCCGGGGCCGGGTGTGGGAGGTGCGCTCGGAGCGCTTCGACTACGGCGGCCGGGTGCTGACCCGCGAGTTCGTCGCCCATCGGGGGGCGGTCGCGGTGCTCGCGCTGGACGAACGGGATCGGGCGCTGCTCATCCGGCAGTACCGTCATCCGGTCCGGCATCGGGAGTGGGAGGTGCCCGCCGGGCTGCTGGACGTCGCCGGCGAGCCGCCCCTGGCGGCCGCGCAGCGGGAACTGGCCGAGGAGGCCGATCTGCGGGCCGAGCACTGGCGGGTGCTGGCGGATCTGTGGACGAGCCCGGGCGGCAGCGACGAGTCGGTGCGCGTCTACCTGGCCCGCGGTCTGGAGCCGGTCGGCGGCTTCCGCCGGACGGCTGAGGAGGCCGACATCGAGACGCGCTCGATCGATCTGGACGAGGCGCTGGCCGCGGTGCTGCGGGGAGACGTGCACAACGGGATCGCGATGGTCGCGATCCTCGCCGCCCATGCCGCCCGGCGGCGCGGCTGGCGGGACCTGCGCGCGGCGGACGCGCCGTGGCCGACCGCCTCGCCGGGGCTCGGGGACGGGGCGCATGGCGCCTGAGGACGGGGCCGGCCGCCTCGAGCCCCCCGCCCTCGCGCAGGCGCGCGACCGCTATCTGCGCCACCTGGCGGTCGAGCGGGGGCTCAGCCGCAACAGCCTGGCCGCCTACCGCCGCGATCTGGCCCGGTACCTGGCCTATCTGGGCGAGGCGGGCGTGAGCGAGCCCGCCCGGCTGCGGCGCGCCCATGTGACGGGCTTCCTGCAGGCCCTGCGCGATCCGGACGGTCCGGGGCGGCCGCTCGGGCCGAGCTCCGCGGCCCGAGTGCTGTCCGCGGTGCGCGGCTGGCACCGCTTCCTGCTGGACGAGGGGCTGTGCGAACGGGACGTGGCCCACGACGTCGCCTCCCCCAAGCTGCCCGCCCGGCTGCCGAAGGCGCTCTCGGTGGACGAGACCGCCCGGCTGCTGGAGGCGGCCGGCGGCGAGGAGCCGGAGCGGCTGCGGGACCGCGCCCTGCTGGAGCTGCTCTACGCGAGCGGCGCCCGGGTGTCCGAGGCGGTGGGGCTGGAGGTGGACGACGTGGCCGAGCGCGAGTTCGTGCGGGTGCGGGGCAAGGGCGGCAAGCAGCGGCTGGTGCCGCTCGGCAGCTTCGCCCGGGAGGCGCTGGACGCCTACCTGGTGCGCGCCCGGCCGCTGCTGGCCGGCCGCGGCCGCGGCACCCCGGCCCTGTTCCTGGGGGCGCGGGGTGCCAGGCTCAGCCGCCAGTCCGCCGGGCACGCCCTGGCCGCCGTGGCCGAGCGGGCCGGGCTGGCCGGGCGCGTGTCGCCCCACACCCTGCGCCACTCCTTCGCGACGCACCTGCTGCAGGGCGGCGCGGACGTGCGGGTCGTGCAGGAGCTGCTCGGGCACGCCTCGGTGTCCACCACCCAGATCTACACGCTCGTGACGGCCGACGCGCTGCGGGAGATGTACCGGACCGCGCATCCGCGGGCCCGCTGAGGGGCCGGGAGGCGGTAGCCTGCCCGCATGGCAGGCGAGACGGTGCGGGAAGCGACGGCCGCGTCCGCCGTCTCCGGCGGGACGGGGCGCATCCACGGTCTGGACCTGGCCCGGTTCCTGGCGATCGCGGGCATGATGGGCACCCATCTGTGGCTCTTCGACGAGCTGGGCGAGACGCCGTCGCTGGTGGCGGCGCTGAGCGGCAAGGCATCGGCCCTGTTCGCGGTGCTCGCGGGCGTGGGCACGATGCTCACCGGGAGCCGGTCTGCGGACGGGGGCCGGGGGGCGCGGCGCAATCTCGCGGGACGCGGCCTGGCGCTCGTCGTGATCGGACTGACCCTGGGTCAGCTCTACCCGCCGGTGCTCGTGATCCTGGCCTACTACGGCGTCATGTTCCTGCTCGCGGTGCCGCTGCTGCGGCTGCCGCCGGCCCGGCTGCTCGGGGCCGCCGTGCTCTGGGCGCTCCTGTGGCCCGTCTGCTCGCATCTGCTGCGCGACGGCCTGGGCCTGGACGCGAGCCCCGATTCGCCCCGCTGGAGCTCGCTGGGCGAACCGGTCCCCTTCGCGCTCGAGCTGCTGCTGACCGGGGCCTACCCCGCCCTGAGCTGGATGTCGTACCTGATGCTGGGCATGGCGATCGGCGCGGCCCTGGCCGGCCCCGAGCGGACCCGGCCGGCCCGTCCGCTGCTGTTCGGCGGGGCCGGGGTCGCCGCCCTGGCCGCGCTGCTGGGGGTGCTGTGCGCGCGGCTCTTCGGCGCCCGGCTGCTGGCGGCCGATCTGGGGTTCCGGGGGCCCGAGGGCCGGCGGATCGGGGTCGAGGAGCTCGCGGCGGGCGCCCACGGGGTCGCGCCGAGCGACAGTCCCTGGTACCTGCTGTCCACCGGGCCGCACACCGGCACGCCCTTCGATCTGCTGATCACCGGCGGCACGGCGGCCGCCGTCATCGGCCTGTGCCTGCTGTTCGGACCGAGGTCGGGCCCGAGGGCCCGAGGCGCCCTCGCCCCCGTGCTGGGCGCGGGCACTGCACCGTTGACGGTCTATTCGCTGCACGTGCTGGCGGCGGCGGCTGCGTGGTCGGGCGACCGCCTGTCCGCGTGGTGGGTCTCCAGTCCGCAGCTGTGGGCGCTGCACCTCGCCGGCGCGCTCGCGATCGGGCTGCTGTTGCGCCTGACGGGGCGGCGCGGTCCCCTGGAGGCCCTCGTGAGCGCCTGCGGCCGGCTGCTGGCCAGGAGCGGCGGGCGGTCGCAGGCGTCGGCTCGGCCGCGCGGCGCCTGATCCTCGGGCGTGCGGTACAGCTCTCATCCGGGACGCCCGTGCACGGGGGCGGCGCCTGATCCTCGAGCGTGCGGTACAGCGCTCGTTCCGCCTTCGCGATCTCGTCCGGCAGCCGAGGTCCGTCGGGGCGGCGCCGTCTCTTCCGGCCCCGCTCGCGGGGTCGTGCCCGTGTCCCGGGGCGCGCCGAGGCGGCGGGCGGGCTGCCGGTCCCGCTCGCGGGGTCGCGCGCCGCTCGAGTCGCGCTTCCGGATGCAGGCGATCCGCTTCAGGCTCCGCTCGTGGGATCGCGCCGCACGAGCGTCTGCTCGCCGAGGGTCACGAGCAGGCTGTGCTCCGCGCCGGCGAAGTGCCCGACGACCAGGCCGTCGATGCGGGCGGCCTGCGCCTGCGCCTGCTCCGGCGGGGTGTCGGGGTGCAGCCCCAGCTGCACGGACGGGGCCCGGCCGGGGCCGGGCTGGTCCACGATCCGCAGCCGGGCGAGCGGAGTGGCGGCCGGTACGCTGTCCAGCAGGCGGGCGGCCAGCGCGGTGCTCGTCGGGACCGCCTCCGCGGCGGCCCGGAGGGAGAACTCGCCCGCCGACACCTCCAGGAGGTGCCGCTCGGGCAGCGTGCGCTGCCCCCAGGCCTCGAGCAGGCCGCGGAAGGCTTCGGCGCCGCCCTCGGCCCCCTGCGCGGGCAGCACCTCGATCACCGCGAGCGGGGCCGAGGAGGGGTCCTCGTCGCTTGCGGTGTCGTAGCCGCTGGCCACCCGGGCGGGGGCCCGGTCCAGGACGGCGAAGAGCGTGCGCAGCGTGTCCGCGGGGCGTTCGACGGGGGCGATCAGCTCCAGCGAGCCGGCGGGACCGTGTTCGCGCTCCACCTCGATCCGCGCCCGGTCCCCGGCGGCGGGGTCCAGCTGCTCGGCCAGCACGGCAGCCGCCCGGGCCCGGTCGGTGGAGGCCGGCAGCCGGGCCGAGACCGAGATCGCCGTGCCGTCGTCGCCCGCGGGCAGAACCTGCAGATCCCGGAAGAGCTCCGCGGCGGCCACGGTGAAACGGTCGATGCGCTCCTGCAGCTCCGTCGAGGCCTGCGGTTCCGCCGGGGCGCAGGCGACGAGCGCGCACAGCAGCAGCCCGAGCGCGGGCAGGGCGGCGAGCGGCCGGCGGACGGAGGGGAGGCGGAGCGCGCGGATCATCGGGTGCCTCCTTCGGCGGCCGGGTTGCGGTGAGGAGAGGATATCCGTCTCCGACCGTGCGAGCGGCGCCCGCCGCGGCTGCGTGACCGGTCCCCGGCGGGGCCGGTAGGGTGCCGACATGCCCCGCACCCTCCTGGTCATGCGCCACGCGAAGTCCGCGTGGGGGACCGGCCTGCCCGACCACGAACGCCCCCTCAACGGCCGGGGGCGCCGGGACGCCCTGGCGGCCGGCGGGGTGCTGCGGGAGCGGCGGATCGGGCTGGTCCTGTGCTCCAGCGCGACTCGGACGCGGGAGAGCTGGGCGCGTGCGCAGCGGGGCGGCGCGCGGGCGGACCGGCTGCTCGTGGAGCCGCGGATCTACGCCGCAGGCGTCTCGCGGTTGCTGTCGCTGCTCCGGGACGTGGACGACGCGGTGGACGCCGCGCTCCTGCTGGGACACGTCCCCGGGGTCGAGGGCCTCGTGCACGAGCTGGCCGAGCGCGACGCGCACCCCGGCTGGCGGCTGCTGGAGGAGAAGTTCGCCACCGCCACGATCGCGACGCTGTCCTTCGAGGGGCCCTGGCGGAAGCTCGCCCCCGGCGCGGCCCGGCTGCAGGACTGCGCGGTGCCGCGCGGCTGAGCGGCGGGCGCTCTCCGGCCGCCCGGCGGACAACCTTCAAGTATCGATTGAGACAAGCCCGGCGGCGCCCAGCGCGGCAACTCGGAGATGAGGCCTTCGCCGCATAGCATGCAGGCTGATGGCCGGTTCCGCCGCCCGTGCGCAGGCAGGATGGGGAGCCGATCGAATCCGGGTGACGTCAGGAGGAGCGCGCATGATCCAGCAGGACCCCGAGCCCGCGCTGCCGGGGCTGGAGATCCCGCCCGAGCTGCTGCGGCCCACCCGTCGCCCCGTCCGGCCCGGGCACCGCGACCCCGTGGCCGACCGGCCGGCGCCGGAGAGCTCCGAGGCCGCCCCGGGACACGAGCCCGCCCGGCCGCGCAGCGCGAGCGCCGTGTCGACCCAGTTCTACAACCGCTTCCCGGTCCCCGAGCCGCTCGTCGAGCACGGTCCGGCCCGGATCATCGCCGTGTGCAATCAGAAGGGCGGGGTGGGCAAGACCACCACGAGCATCAACCTCTCCGCCTCGCTCGCCCAGTACGGCCGACGCGTGCTCGCGATCGACTTCGACCCGCAGGGCGGCCTGTCCGCCGGCCTCGGGGTGTCCACCCACGAGGGGGCGACCGTGTACGACCTGCTCGTCGGCCGCGAGCGCGACACGCGGGCCGCGATCGTGCGGACCGACTACGAGGGCCTGGACGTGATCCCGGCGAACATCGATCTCTCGGCCGCCGAGGTGCACCTGGTCACCGAGGTCGCGCGCGAGCAGATCCTGGCGAGCGTGCTGCGCAAGGTCTCGGACGAGTACGACCTCATCGTGGTCGACTGCCAGCCCTCGCTGGGCCTGCTCACCGTCAACGCCCTGACCGCGAGCCACGGGGTGCTCGTACCCCTGGAGTGCGAGTACTTCGCCCTGCGCGGCGTGGCCCTGCTGGTGGAGACGATCGAGAAGGTGCGCGACCGGCTCAACCCGAGCCTGGAGCTCGACGGGATCCTGCCGACCATGTACGACGGGCGCACCCTGCACGCGCGGGAGGTGCTCGACCGGGTCTACGAGGCCTTCGGCGACAAGGTCTTCGACACGGTCATCGGCCGGACCGTGAAGTTCCCCGACGCCTCGGTCGCGGGCCTGCCCATCGTGAGCTTCGCGCCCCAGCACACCGCCTCGCAGGCCTACCGGCAGCTCGCGCGCGAACTGGTCGATCGCGGTGGCGTCGCCTGAGACGCTCGCGCCCGGCGGGGTCGAGGGACCCTTCGATCTGCTGCTCCGGCTCATCTCGCAGCACGAGCTGGACATCACCGAGATCGCCCTGAGCCGGGTGACCGACGAGTTCATCTCCTACTTGGCCGGGCTGACGGCCGAGGAGGAGCTGGACCGGGCCAGCGAGTTCATCGTCGTGGCCGCGACGCTGCTGGACATGAAGCTCGTGAGCCTGCTGCCGCAGGGCGACTACGTGGACGCCGAGGAGGTGGCGATCCTGGAGGCGCGGGATCTGCTGTTCGCGCGCCTGCTCCAGTACCGGGCCTTCAAGGAGGCGGCGGAGTGGTTCGCGCAGCGCCTGGGACGGGAGGAGTCCCGGCACGCGCGCAGCGTGCCGCTGGAGGCGAAGCATCGGCAGCGGGCGCCCGAGCTGGTGTGGACGCTCGGAGCGCAGGACTTCGCGGCCCTCGCCCTGGCCGCCCTGACGCCCCGCGAGCAGCCGGAGCTCGGGCTCGGCCACCTGCACGCGCCGGCCGTGTCGATCCGGCAGCAGGCGATCGTGCTCGTGGAGCGGCTGCGGGGGCGCGGACCGGTGCTGTTCGGCGAACTGATCGCGGACGCCGATCGGCCCGGCGTCGTGGTGGCGCGCTTCCTGGCGGTGCTGGAGCTGTACCGGCGGGGCGCACTGAGCTTCTCGCAGGAGGAGGCGCTGGGCCCCCTCGCGATCCGCTGGGAGGCCGAGGAGTGGGACGAGCGGGAGCTGGGGACGCTGGGGGCCGACTATGACGGGTGAGCCCGCAGCCGGTCCCGAGCCCGCAGCTGGTCCCGAGCGGCCCGGCACCGTCCCGCTGGAGCGGGCGCTGGAGGCGCTGCTCATGATCGTGGACGAGCCGGTCTCGATCACGGCGCTCGCGGGCGCCGTGAGCGCGCCCCCGGCCCGCGTGCGAGAGGCGGTGCGCCGGCTGGCCGCGGACTACGACGGCGAGGCGGGCGGGCCGCGCCGCGGCTTCGAGCTGCGCGAGGTGGGCGGCGGCTGGCGGATCTACGTGCGCGAGGAGTTGGACGAGGTGGTCGCGGACTTCGTCTCCTCGCGGCAGCCGGCACGCCTGTCCCAGGCCGCGCTGGAGACCCTCGCGGTCATCGCCTACCGGCAGCCGGTGACGCGCGGGCAGGTCGCCCGGGTGCGGGCGGTCAACGTCGACTCGGTCGTGCGTACCCTGGTGGCCCGCGGCCTGGTCGCCGAGCAGGGCCACGATCCGGTGACGGGTGCAGCGCTCTATGCGACCACGGACGAGCTGCTCGCCCACCTCGGCATCAACTCGCTCGAGGAGCTGCCGAAGATCTCGCCGCTGCTGGACGACGGACGGGACGGTTTCCAGGAATGAGGGACGCCATGCACGAGGGACGCGCAGGACGGGGCGGCCGCAGGGGCCGCGACGGGCACGACGGCCGTAAGGGTCGTGACGGACGCGACGGCCGAGACGGCCCTGAGGCCCGCGGGAGCGGGGCCGGGCGGGCCGCTCGCTCCGGCCGGGGCTCCGGGGGCCGTGCGGCCCGTTCCGGAGGGCCGGGTCGGGACCCGCTGGCCGAGGCGGCCCGCCGGGCGGCGCGGGAGCGCCCGGCCGAGGGCTACCGTCTGGAGGACTTCGACGATGTCCCGGAGCCCGGCGCGCGCGGGCCCGCCCGGCAGGCCCCTCGGCCCAGGACGGGGGCGGAGGAGGGCACCGAACGGTTGCAGAAGGCGCTCGCGAACGCGGGGGTCGCCTCCCGCCGGGTCTGCGAGCAGTACATCGTCGCCGGCCGCGTGGAGGTCAACGGCCGCGTCGTCACCGAGCTGGGCACGCGCGTGGACCCGCGCCGGGACCGGGTCTCGGTGGACGGCACGGCGGTGCAGTTCGACCGCTCCCGGCGCTACCTCATGCTCAACAAGCCGACGGGGGTCGTGTCCACCATGCGCGACGAGCAGGGCCGTCCCGATCTGCGGCGGTATACGCGCGGCTTCCCCGAGCGGCTCTTCAACGTCGGACGGCTCGACGCGGAGACCAGCGGGCTGCTGCTGCTCACCAACGACGGCGAGCTGGCCAATGTGCTCGCCCACCCCAGCTACGGGGTCGAGAAGACCTATGTCGCCAAGGTCGCGGGCGAGGCGACCCCGCAGACGCTGCAGCGGCTGCTGCGGGGCGTGGAGCTGGAGGACGGGCCGATCCGGGCGGATGCGGCGCGGATCCTGGCCGCCCGGCCCGGCGGTTCCGCCACGCTCGTGGAGGTGACCCTGCATTCGGGCCGCAACCGGATCGTGCGTCGCATGTTCGATCACATCGGCCATCCCGTGCAGGAACTCGTGCGCCGCAGTTTCGGTCCGCTGCACCTGGGCACCCTTCGAGCCGGGGAGGTGCGCGAACTCACTAGGATGGAACTCGGCCGGATCCTGACGCTCGCGCGTCGCGCCGAGCGTCGCCCCGAGGCCCCCCAGGCGCGTTCCGGCCGACGATCCGGCGCCGACGGCAGCTGATCCGCCGCCCCGCTCCCACGAGGAATCCGCACGCATGACGCCCACCCGCACCGTCTCGCCCGTCCGCATCGTCGGTACGGGCCTGCTGGGCACCTCGGTGGCGCTCGGCCTGCGCCGGGCCGGGGTGGACGTGCAGCTGGCCGATGCGAGCCCCGCCGCGCTGCGCCTGTCGATCGACTACGGCGCCGGCCGGGCGGCGGAGTACGAGACGGCCGCCGATGCGCCTGCAGCGCAGCTGCCCCGGCTGGTGGTGGTGTGCGTGCCGCCGGACGTGACCGCGCAGATCGTCGAGCGGGAGCTGCGCGCCTGGCCGGACGCCGTGGTCACCGACGTGGCCTCCATCAAGAGCGCCCCGCTGCGGGAGCTGCGGGCGGCCGGCGCCGATCTGACCCGCTACCTCGGCTCCCACCCCATGGCCGGCCGGGAGACCGGCGGCCCGCTGTCCGGCCGGGCGGATCTGTTCCTGGGCCGGCCCTGGGTCGTCGCCGCCCACGAGCGGACCACCGTGTTCGCGCTGCAGGAGGTCGAGGGGCTCGCCCTGGACCTGGGCGCGACGCCCGTGACGATGACCGCGGAGGACCACGACGACGCCGTCGCCCTCGTCTCGCACGTCCCGCAGCTGGTCGCGAGCCTGCTGGCCGCCCGGCTGCTGGAGGACGAGCACGGCGCCGTGGCGCTCGCCGGGCAGGGGCTGCGGGACACGACCCGCATCGCCCGCAGCGACCCGGCGCTGTGGACCCAGATCCTGGCGGCGAACGGGCCGCGCGTCGCGCAGCTGCTGCGCCGCTACGCGGAGGACCTGGACGAGATCGCCGGGGCCCTGGCGGACGCCGACGCGCCCGGCGCCCGGCGCACGATCGCCCAGCACATCATGGCGGGCAACGACGGGGTGGCCAGGCTTCCCGGCAAGCACGGACGGCTGCGCGAGTTCGCCTCCGTCACGGTCATGATCGACGACCGGCCGGGGCAGCTGGCGCGACTCATGAGCGACATCGGCGAGATGGACATCAACATCGAGGACTTCCGCATCGAGCATTCGCAGGGCGCCGAGCTGGGCCTGGTGGAGGTCTCGGTGCTGCCGGAGGCTCGCACCCGCCTCTTGGACGGGCTGCGCGGACGCGAATGGAGGATCGCCGCATGAGCGGATCGGAACGGGAGCCGGCGTCCGGGCGCGTGGTGGTCGTCGTGGACGGCCCCTCCGGCAGCGGCAAGTCCTCGGTCGGCCGGGCGGTCGCCGCCCGCCTCGGCTACGGCTTCCTCAGCACGGGCGCCGCCTACCGGGCGCTGGCGTGGCTGGCGGCCTGTCGCGGCACGCCGCTGGACGACGAGGCGGCGATCCAGGCGCTGCTGCCCGAGTTCCTGGGCGGCTACCGGATCGCGCTGGATCCTGCCGAGCGCTGGGTGCGTCTGGGCGGGACGGAGCTGGGCGAGGCGGTGGACGACACCCGGGTCTCCGCGGTGGTCTCCCGTGTCGCCCGGGTGCCGGCCGTCCGGGCCGCGCTCAGCGACTCCTTCCGCGCGACCCTCTTCGACGCGGCCGACGGCCGCGACGGGATGATCGCCGAGGGCCGGGACCTCACCACGATCGTCGCCCCGGACGCGACGGTGCGGATCCTGCTGACGGCGGACGAGTCGGTCCGCATCGCCCGGCGTGCGGCGCAGAAGACGGGGGAGGACGCGGCCGGGGTCGCGGCCTCGGTGAGCGAGCGGGACCGGGCGGATGCGCGGCACACGGACTTCCTCAACGCCGCCGAGGGCGTCGCCCTCGTCGACTCGACCCATCTCGATTTCGAGGCGACCGTGGCCGCCGTACTGGAGCGCATCGCCGCCGCGACCGGCCCCAAGGAGGCATCATGAGCGGATCGGACGGACCGGGCCCTGTGGCGGGGCGGCCCGAGGAGCCGAGCGGAGCGGAGCGACCGGGCCCCGAGGACGGGCGCTCGGAGGATGCGCTGCAGCAGGCCAGGGCCGAGGCGCTGCGCCGCGGCCTGGAGGACTACGAGCTGGCCGAGGAGGACCTGCGGCTGCTGGCCGCGGCCGGGGAGGGCTCCGACGAGCCGGTGCAGCTGCCGGCGCTGCCCGTGCTCGCGGTCGTGGGCCGCCCCAATGTGGGCAAGTCCGCCCTCGTGAACCGCATCATCGGGCGCCGCGAGGCGGTCGTGGAGGACACGCCCGGGGTCACGCGCGACCGCGTCTCCTACCGGGCGGAATGGGGTGAGCGGGCCTTCACCCTCGTCGACACCGGCGGCTGGGAGCCGGACGCGAAGGGCATCGACCTCTCGGTCGCCCAGCAGGCGGAGATCGCCGTGGACTTGGCCGACGCGGTGCTCTTCGTGGTGGACGCGAACGTGGGGCCGACGAGCACCGACGAGCACGTCGTGAAGCTGCTGCGGCGCAGTCGCAAGCCCGTGATCCTGGTGGCCAACAAGATCGACGACGCGGTGCAGGAGCCGAACGCGGCCGTGCTGTGGAGCCTGGGCCTGGGCGAGCCGTGGCCCGTCTCCGCCCTGCACGGGCGGGGCGTGGCGGATCTGCTCGACCACGTCCTCTCGGTGCTGCCGCGCGAGTCGGCGGTCGCCTCCCGCGAGTTCGGCGGCCCGCGCCGGGTGGCGATCCTGGGCCGGCCGAACGTGGGCAAGTCGAGCCTGCTGAACCGGGCCGCCGGCGAGCAGCGCGTGGTCGTGGACGAGCTGGCCGGCACGACCCGGGATCCGGTGGACGAGCAGATCGAGCTGGGCGGCCGGGTGTGGCGCTTCGTGGACACCGCGGGCATCCGCAAGCGCGTGCACCTGCAGCAGGGCGCCGACTTCTACGCCTCCCTGCGCACGGCGGCCGCGCTGGAGAAGGCCGAGGTCGCGGTCGTCGTGATCGACGTCAGCCAGCCGATCAGCGTGCAGGACCTGCGGATCGTCGATCTCGTGCTGGAGTCCGGGCGGGCGCTCGTGCTCGCCTTCAACAAGTGGGATCTGCTGGACGACGATCGGCGCAGGCAGCTGGAGCGGGAGATCGAGCGGGATCTCGCGCACGCGGCCTGGGCGCCGCGGGTGAACATCTCGGCGCGCACCGGCCGGCACCTGGAGAAGCTCGTGCCCGCCCTGCTGACCGCGCTGGAGGGCTGGGACACCCGCATCCCGACCGGCAGGCTCAACGCCTTCCTGGCCGAGCTGGTGGCCGAGTTCCCCCATCCGCTGCGCGGCGGCAAGCAGCCCCGCATCCTCTTCGGCACCCAGGCGCAGAGTCGGCCGCCGACCTTCGTGCTGTTCACCACGGGCTTCCTGGACCCCGGCTACCGGCGCTTCATCACCCGCAGGCTGCGGGAGGTCTACGGCTTCCCGGGCACCCCGATCGTCGTGAACATGCGGGTGCGGGAGAAGCGCCGCCGCCGCTGAGCCGCCGCGTCGCGGGGCGGCGGGGCGGGAGGCTGCGCCGACGTTTCCGAAACGGTCGTGTCGAGGAGGTGCTCGACCCGGCTCTGCGGGGCGACGGGGCGGGAGGCTGCGCCGACGGCTAGAATCGAATCGACGCGCTGATGCGTCGAGGAGCCCAGCAACGGAGGAAGAACCCACGTGACGGAAGAGTTCACCCAGACGCAGGCGGACTGGCTTTCCCGAGTGGCGGCGGCCGAGGCGATGGTGCCCGTCATCGGCTCGCTGTACCGCGAACGGAACGTCGTGCCCTCGATCCACGGGCGCAGGCTGATCAACCTCGGCCCCATCGACATCATCCGCGCGCACCGCTACGCGCGCCGCATCGACGACGAGGAGCTCTCGCTCGACAAGACGAGCGCGATCCTGGAGCGGCTCGCGGACATGGACCTCGGCACCGCCTCGATCGACCTCGGCCAGCTGGCGACCCGCTTCGAGAGCGAGGGCGGGGACCTGGACGCCTTCCTGCGACGGGAGCTGGCGGAGGTGATCGGCACCTCCACCGAGACGAGCGGCGCGGACGTCGTGCTGTACGGCTTCGGCCGCATCGGGCGTCTGCTCGCGCGCATCCTCATCTCCCACGCCGGCGCCGGCCGCGGGCTGCGGCTGCGCGCGATCGTGGTGCGCAAGGGGGCCGAGAACGACCTGGACAAGCGCGCGAGCCTGCTGCGGCGCGACTCGGTGCACGGGGCCTTCAACGGCACCATCCATGTGGACCGGGAGAACGAGCGCATCATCGCCAACGGCACGGCCGTCCAGGTGATCTACTCGAACGATCCGTCGAGCATCGACTACACCCGGTACGGGATCCGGGACGCGATCGTCGTGGACAACACGGGCCGCTGGCGGGACGAGGAGGGCCTGCGCCAGCACCTGGGCTCGAAGGGCGTCAAGCGCGTGCTGCTGACCGCTCCGGGCAAGGGCGGGATGAAGAACATCGTCTTCGGCATCAACCACGGCGAGGTGGAGGACGGCGACGAGATCCTCTCGGCCGCCTCGTGCACGACGAACGCGATCACCCCGGTGCTCAAGGCGGTGGACGACAAGTTCGGGGTCGAGCACGGCCACGTCGAGACGGTGCACTCGTTCACCAACGACCAGAACCTCATCGACAACTTCCACAAGGGCGACCGCCGCGGCCGCGCCGCCGGGCTGAACATGGTCATCACCGAGACGGGCGCCGCGAAGGCCGTCTCCAAGGCGCTGCCGTCCTTCGCCGGCAAGCTGACGGGCAACGCGATCCGCGTCCCCACCCCGGACGTCTCCATGGCGGTGCTGAACCTCACGATGTCCCGAGAGGTGGACCGGGAGGAGGTCAACGACTTCCTGCGCAAGGTCTCGCTCACATCGAATCTGCGTCAGCAGATCGACTACATCGAGTCCAGCGAGGTCGTCTCCACGGACTTCGTGGGCACCACCCGGGCGGGCATCGTGGACGGTCTGGCGACGATCGCGAACGGCCGCAACCTCGTGCTGTACGTGTGGTACGACAACGAGTTCGGCTACTCCTCGCAGGTCGTGCGCATCGTGGAGATGCTCGGCGGGGTGCGCCCGCCGATCGTTCCGGCCCGACCCGAGCCGCTGGAGCTGTAGCCGCGTGCCCGGCCCGTCCGGGCACGCGGCCGCGCCGGTCGCCCTCAGATGATCCCCGACCGCGCCCGCACGATCCTGCGGACCGTCGTCGGCTCGCAGGCGCACGGTCTGGCCGTCGCGGGCTCGGATCGGGACGAGGCGAGCATCGTGGTGGCGCCCACGCGGCTCGTGCTCGGACTGGACCGGGACGAGGCGATCGGCTCCGCGGCGCTGAGCGCCGACCACGTCGCCCACGAGGCGGAACGCGCCTGTCGGCTGGCCATGTCCGCCAATCCGACCGTGCTGGAGTCGATCTGCGGGCCCGTGCTGGAGTGCGACGAGTGGGGCGAGGGGCTGCGGGCCCTGACGCCCGCCTTCCTGTCCCGGCCCAGGGTGCTCGCCGCCTATTCCGGCTACGCCGCCTCGCAGCTGCGGATGCTGCGGGAGCGGCACCCGCTCGGCACCCGGCGGGGCGACAAGCACGCCCGGCACGTCTTCCGGCTGCTGGAGCAGGGGCGGCGGCTGCTGGAGACCGGGCGGGTGCACGTGCGGGTGGCCGAGCGCGCCTGGTACCTGGAGGAGCTGCCCCGGCTGGATCTGCCCGAGGTGGAGCGGCTGGCCGAACGGGAGAGCGCGCGGCTGCGGGCCGCCGGATCGGTGCTGCCCGAGGCCCCGGACCGCGAGCGGGTGCAGGAGTGGCTCGTCGCGTGTCGCCTCGCGCACCTCTGAGCCCAGGCGGTCGGCGGAGCCCCCGCTCGAAGGCCGCCAGCGCGCCACGGAGCCGGTCTGAGCCCGGGCGGCCGACGGAGCTCCGCGTCCGCATCCGCGTTCGCATCCGGCGGCTGAGCATCCGCCGCACGGGCACGATCCGGCAGGGAGGATGATTGGGGACGTGGGCGAGTACTGGAATCACAACACCGCGTACCACCGGTGGATCCTGAACATCGTCATCCAGCGCCGTTCCGGCGATGTGCTCGACGTCGGCTGCGGCGACGGGCTGCTGCTGCAGCGGCTGGCGCCGCTGTGCACGAGCGCGACGGGGCTGGAGTCGGATCCGGCGATGCTCGAGCTCGCCCGCGCGAGGCTTGCGGACGTGCCCGGGGTGAAGCTCGTGGAAGGCTGCTTCACCGGCTACGAGCCGCGAACCGACCGCTTCGACGTGATCGTCTTCGTCGCGAGCCTGCACCATATGGAGGCGCAGGACGCGCTCGCGAAGGCGCGGGACCTGCTGCGGCCGGGCGGGGACCTGCTGGTCGTCGGGCTGGCCGCGGACGTGACGCTCCGGGACCGGGTGCGGGCCGCGCTGCTGGCCCCCCTCGTCCGGCTCGCCTCGTTCGCGCACCGGGAGAGCCGCGGCGCGCCGGGCGCGTCGATCGCCCGCCCGCGGGAGGGGCTCGCGGAGCTGCGGGAGACCGCGGGCGCGGTGCTGCCGGGCGTGAGGATCCGGCGCGGACTGTACTACCGATACCTGCTGCGCTGGACCAAGCCGACCGAGGGAGCCAAGCCTCCCGGATTCCCGTGAGCCGCTGCTTCTCGTGAGAACCCCTGCCGCGCCGAGAGGCGTGCGGGCACCGTCCGGGCGCAGGGCGTACCATAGTTCTCGGCGGAGCGACGACGGAGTTGATGAAGAGGGGTCGGATGAGTCGGACGGGCAGCCCGGGGGAGGGAGCACTGACGGCATCGCGTCCGGGAACGAAGTGGGCCGCCTTCTTCGTCTCCGACAGCACCGGCATCACCGCCGAGACCCTCGGCAACGCGCTGCTGGCGAACTTCCCCGAGATCGAGGTCGAGCGGCACACCCTCCCCTTCGTCGACGACGAGGTCCCGGCCCGCAACCTCCTGGCCGCGGTGGAGCGGGCGAAGCGGGCCGGCTGCCGATCCGTCATGTTCACGACCGTCAAGCAGCCCGCGGCCAGGGCCGTGCTCGCCGAGGCGGACGCCGTGCGCATCGATCTGCTGGAGGGGCACCTGGGCGAGCTGGAGAGGCTCTTCGGCATGCCGGCCAGCGAGCGGCCGGGCCGCTTCCACGGGCTGAGCGACGCGCAACGCTACTTCGAGCGCATGCGGGCGGTCGAGTTCGCGATCGAGCACGACGACGGGCAGAGCCTGCGCGCCCTTGACCAGGCCGAGGTCGTCCTCATCGCGCCCTCGCGCTGCGGCAAGACGCCGACCACCATGTACCTCGCGCTGCAGCACGGCCTGCTGGTGGCCAACTATCCGCTCACCGAGGACGACTTCGGCTCCGAGGAGCTGCCGCGGCCC
>JAUNLB010000011.1:0-7601 GCA_030532485.1 Pseudoclavibacter sp. | reverse complement strand
CCATCGCGGGGCGCGCCGAACGCTGCTTCGGGCTGACGAGCACCCCGCTGCGGCTGAGCGAGATCCGCCAGCAGCGGCGGGCGAACTCGCGGTACGCGAGCCTCGACCAGTGCGCCTACGAGCTGCGCCGGGCGGAGGAGCTCTATCGCCGCCACGGCATCCCGCATCTGAACTCCTCCACCAAGAGCGTCGAGGAGATGTCCGCGGTCATCCTGCAGACCCTTCGGCTGCGGGCCTGAATCCACGATCGAGCAGACACCCCTGAGAGGACGTCACGATGAGCAATATCCTCTGGTTCGAGAACCTCGGCATGTCGGACCTCGCCCAGGTCGGCGGCAAGAACGCCTCGCTCGGCGAGATGGTCTCGCAGCTGGCGGACGCGGGCGTGCGCGTGCCGGCCGGTTTCGCGACCACGGCCGACGCCTACCGGCGCTTCCTCGCCCAGGACGGCCTGGCCGATCGGATCCGGGCCGCGGTCGACGCGCTGGACGCGGACGACGTGGCGGCCCTGGCCGAAACGGGCTCCCGGATCCGGCGGTGGATCGAGGAGCAGCCGTTCCCGGAGGATCTCGAGCGGGAGCTGCGCGAGGCCTATGCGAAGCTCATCGCCGACGACCCCGACCCGGAGGCGGTCAGCTGGGCGGTGCGCTCCTCGGCGACGGCCGAGGACCTGCCCGACGCCTCCTTCGCGGGTCAGCAGGAGACCTTCCTGAACATCGGCGGCGAGGAGAACCTGCTGCACGCCATCAAGCTCGTCTTCGCCTCGCTCTACAACGACCGGGCCATCACCTACCGCGTGCATCACGGCTTCGAGCACCACGACGTCGCGCTCTCGGCGGGCGTGCAGCGGATGGTGCGCTCCGACATCGGCGCCTCCGGGGTCATGTTCACGGTGGACACGGAGTCCGGCTTCGACCGCGCGGTGTTCGTCACCGCCGCCTACGGCCTGGGCGAGGCGGTCGTGCAGGGCGCCGTGAACCCCGACGAGTTCTACGTCTCCAAGCCGGCCCTGCAGGCCGGCCGCCCCGCGATCCTGAAGCGGCAGCTGGGCGGGAAGGCCGTGGCCATGCGCTACACGGGGGGCACGAGCGCGGGCGGTTCGATCGACTTCGAGGAGGTGTCGGCCGAAGACCGGGCGCGGTTCAGCGTCAGCGACGAGGAGGTCGAGGAGCTGGCGCGCCACGCCCTGGTGATCGAACGCCACTACGGCCGGCCCATGGACATCGAGTGGGCTCGGGACGGCCTGGACGGCCGCCTCTACATCCTGCAGGCGCGGCCCGAGACGGTCGTCTCCCGCGCCGACGGGAACGTCATGCGCCGCTTCGTCATGCGTCAGCGGGGCGAGGCCCGGGTGGAGGGCCGGGCGATCGGCCAGCGCATCGGAGCGGGGCCCGTGCGCGTGCTGCGCAGCCTGGAGGACATGGCCTCGTTCCGGCAGGGCGACGTGCTGGTGGCCGATATGACCGACCCGGACTGGGAGCCGATCATGAAGCGCGCCGCGGCGATCGTCACCGACCGGGGCGGGCGCACCTGCCACGCGGCGATCATCGCTCGGGAGCTGGGGATCCCCGCCGTGGTGGGGACCGGGAACGCGACCGAGCTGCTCTCGGACGGCGAGGAGGTGACCGTCTCCTGCGCGGAGGGCGACGACGGCTTCGTCTACGCCGGGCGCCTCGACTTCGACGAGGAGGCGACCGAGCTGGACGCCATGCCCGAGCTGCCGGTCAAGATCATGATGAACGTCGGCACGCCCGATCAGGCCTTCTCCTTCGCCAAGCTGCCGAACCGCGGGGTGGGCCTGGCCCGGCTGGAGTTCATCATCAACCGGCAGATCGGCATCCACCCGCGCGCCCTGCTGGAGCGCGACGAGCTGCCCCGGGAGCTGCGCGAGCAGGTCGACGCCCGCATCGCCGCCTACGACTCGCCCCGCGACTTCTTCGTGCGCCGCGTCGCCGAGGGGGTGGCGACGATCGCCGCCGCCTTCGACCCGGAGCCGGTGATCGTGCGCATGAGCGACTTCAAGTCCAACGAGTACGCGAACCTGCTGGGCGGGGAGCGCTACGAGCCGGAGGAGGAGAACCCGATGCTCGGCTGGCGGGGCGCCTCCCGCTACGTCTCGATGGACTTCCGCGAGTGCTTCGAGATGGAGTGCGAGGCGCTGCGCTACGTGCGGGAGGAGATGGGCTTCACGAACCTGCGGGTCATGGTGCCCTTCGTCCGCACGGTCGCGGAGGGGCAGGCCGTGGTCGAGCTGCTCGCCGAGAACGGGCTGCGCCGGGGCGAGAACGGGCTGCAGATCGTCATGATGTGCGAGATCCCCTCGAACGCGCTGCTGGCGAACGAGTTCCTGGAGCACTTCGACGGCTTCTCGATCGGCTCGAACGACATGACCCAGCTCGCGCTGGGTCTGGACCGGGACTCCTCGCTGGTGGCCGGCACCTTCGACGAGCGCAACGCGGCGGTCAAGAAGCTTTTGGCCATGGCGATCGAGGCGTGCCGTCGTCAGGGCAAGTACATCGGCATCTGCGGCCAGGGGCCCAGCGACCACCCGGATCTGGCCGAGTGGCTCGTGGACCAGGGCATCGAGTCGATCTCGCTCAACCCCGACACGGTCGTGGAGACCTGGCTGCGCCTGGCCCGCCGCTGAGCCGTGCCGCATCGGAGCGGTGGCGGCGGGCTCAGCCGGCCAGCCACCGCTCCGGCGAGGGGCCGAGGATCCGCGCCTGCGGTCCCGGCAGCAGCGCGCCCTCGCGGAACGCCCTGCCCCAGCGGCCGGGGGCGGGAACCGGCACGGGCAGCGGTAGCCCCGCGCCCCGCTGTCGGCGGAGCAGCCGGGTCAGCCGCCACAGGGTCGTGGTCTGCGGGCCCGCGATCTCCTGTCGCCCGTCCGGCGTGCTGCCGAGCGCGCACTCGGCGAGGAACGATGCGACCGCGTCCAGGGCGACGGGGCGGATCCGCATCGAGGGCACCGCGGCGAAGGGTCCTACGCGGAGACGGCGCAGGTTCTGCTCGGCGAACTCGTGCCACTGCGTGCTGCGGACGACGAGGGCGTCGGGCCGTTCGGCGAGACAGACGCGCTCCTGACGGGCCTTGGCGGCGAGATAGCCGTAGCCGTCCAGCTCCGGGCGGTCGCAGCCGACGATCGACAGCAGCATGTGGCGTCCGACGCCCGCCCGCAGGGAGCCGCGGGCCAGGGCGCGGCTGGAGCGGGTGAAGAAGTCTACGGCCCGTCTCCGGCTCAGGGTGAATCGGCCGGCGGCCTCGATCACCGCGTCGGCCCCGTCCAGGGCGCGCGCCGCGTCGTCGCGCAGCGCGTCGAAGCCGGTGGAGGGCGAGAGCATCCGGACCCGGGCGTCCCGCTCGGCCAGGGCACGCTGGATGGCCGCTCCGGATCTGCCGCCGCCGACGACCGCGATCAACATGGCTGTCTCCTTCTCGAGTCCATTCTCTACATCTGTAGAGTACCGGATAGTCTCGTCCGGACGGGAGTCCGGAGGAGGAGGGCATGTCCAGACGCGAGCGGATCGCGGACGCGGGGATCGAGATCGTCGCCGAACGGGGCGCGCGGGCGCTGAGTCACCGCGCCGTGGACGCGCAGGCCGGGCTGCCGGCCGGCTCGACCTCCTACTATGCCCGCACGCGGCGCGAGCTGCTGCGGCTCGTCGTGGACCGGATCGCGCAGCTGGCCGGCCGCGGCGTGGCCGGGGCCGACATTCCCGAGGCCCTCGACCGGGAGGCGGCGCTCGGGATCGTCGAGGAGCTGATCGGGCGGCTCGCCGCCGAGCGGAGCCAGGCGGCGCGACTGGCGCTGCTGTCCGAGCTCCGCGGCGATCCCGAGCTGCGCGGACGGCTGGGGCAGGCCGCTCCGGTCCGGGCGGCCATGCGGCAGGCGGCCGAAGGTCTGCTGAGGGCGCTCGGCGCGCAGGCGCCGTCGGAACGGGCGCGGGATCTGCTCGTGCTCGTCGACGCCCTGGTGCTGTACCGGGTCGCGGACGTCGAGCTGCCGCGGGAACGGGCGATCCTGGCCGCCTTCTTCACGGGCCTGAGGCTCGCCGGGCCCGTCACGGACGAGGCGGGGCGCCCCGGCCGGGAGCGGGGGGAGTCGGCCGGGCGGCCAGCAGCGAGCAGGCGATGAACACGAGCTGGAGCAGCAGTCGCGGCAGAAGCGGCGTGTCCGGCGCGGCGGGGTGCTCGACGCCCTCGGCCGCCACGATGTTCGCGGGCAGCACGAGCAGCAGGAAGCCCGCCGAGCACCAGCCGACGGGGCGTCGTAGCCGCGGGGTCAAGAGCCCCGCCGCCAGCAGGAGCTCGGCGAGGCCGCTGAGTGCGACCACGAGGGCCGGCTCCGGCGCCCACGCGGGCACGATCGCCGCCAGTCCGGAGCGCTGCGGTTCCAGGAAGTGCGCGAGGCCCGCGCTCAGATAGACGGCGGCCATGCCGCAGCCGGCCGCGGCCGGGGCGCCGGACCAGGGGTGCAGCGCCGGGATCCCGCGGGCGAGCAGGCGCGTCCCGATCAGGGCCACCAGGCCCCCGGAGAGCAGCGGGACGAGCAGGATCACCTGGCCGCCTCCGCTTCGGCGGGGCTGTCCGCGGACGGCAGCGGCGGGGACGGGATCATGCCGCCGCCCCCGCCTCGGCGAAGGAGGCGCCCGCGGCCACGAGGAGGAAGCCGAGCAGTTGCAGACCGCCGCGGACGCCCTGGAGTGCGTCCCAGCGGCGGCGCATGCGCAGGAAGCCCGGCGGGGGCGTCCCGCCTCGGATCCGGCCGGTGCGCCGGTTGATCGGCACATTGCCCGCGATCGTCACGAGCAGTGCCAGCAACAGCGCGGCGGCCGCCGCGGCGAACCACGCGCCGCCCGGCCGCCAGGCGGCCAGGGCCGCCGTGCAGGGGGCGAGGGTCATGCCGATCGGCATGACCCGGCCGAAGGTGCCCAGCAGTCCTCGCTCCATCGCGAGCTGCGCGTCGGCGGGAAGGCTGCGGACCACGGGGTGGACGAGGGCGAAGGAGGCGAACTCGGCGCAGCCCACGAAGCCGGTGACGAGCAGTGCGGCGAAGAGGGACGGGGATGGGGCGGGGGGCATCGCGACTCCTCGGGATCGGGTGCCCTGCGGTGCGGGCGGATCATGTGAACGCTGTGAACATTACGGCACGCTAGCCTGTTCATGTGAACGATGTCAACACCCGCTCCTACCACCACGGGAATCTGCGCGCCGAACTCGTGCGTATCGGCGTGGCCCTGGTCGCCGAGTCCGGGGAGCAGGCCCTCGCGCTGCGGGAAGTGGCGCGCCGGGCGGGCGTCTCGGCCTCGGCCGTCTACCGGCACTTCCCCGGCCGGGAGGGGCTGCGGGACGCCGTGCGGGAGGCGAGTCGGCAGGCGCTCGGGCGGGCGGTGCGCGGCGAGCTCGAGCGCCTTGCCCCGAGCGCTCCCGACACGGAGCGCATCCTCGCCGCCGGGCGCGGCTACTTCGCCTTCGCGACGGGGGAGCCGGAGCTGTTCGGCTGCCTGGCCGACGGTTTCGCGCTCGGCGACGGCTTCGGCGGACAGGCCTTCGAGGCGGCTGTGGACGGCCCTGTGCCGGAGGCTCCTCTGCCGGAGGACCCCTTCGCCGCGCTCGTGACGCTCGTGGCGCGGGCGTCGGGGACCCGGCAGCGGGCGGGGGAGCGGGCGATCGCCCTGTGGGCGGCCGTGCACGGCATCGCCGTGCTGTGCTCCCGGGGGGCCCTGCGGGAGCTGTCCGAGCGGCGCAAGCGGGAACTGCTGGAGGCGACGCTGCGCACTGCGGTGCACGGCGTGCACGCCGCCTGAGTCGGAGGCGGCTCGGCGGCGGGCGAGCACCAAGCGAAAAGATTTAGGTGTACCTTGCCTTTGTTCCTCGATCCCCCTCTCGGAAAGGTCCGCGTTGTCCCCCCTGCATCGCCGCTCCCGATCCGCCCTCGCGCTGACGGCCCTCTGCCTGGCCGGCGCTCTGGGCTCCGTCGCCGCACCGCCTGCGGCCATCGCCTCCACGCCGCCGGCCACCCCGCCCCCGCCCGAGCCGATCGTGCCGGAGCCCGGGGTGCAGCCGCGGGACGAGGCCGCCCGCAAGATCTGGCTGGGCGAGTTCGGCAGCGGTTTCGGCGGGACGCTGGCCCGCGGCGGCTGCGACGTCACCGGCGACGGGGTGGCGGACATCGTCTCCGGCAACGTCACCCGCTCCGAACTCAAGTACGACCCCTACTACGCCGAGGAGCCGCCGAACTACGGCTGGGTGCAGAACGTCACCGGCCAGGTGCAGATCCTCCCCGGCGGCACCCCCGGTTCCGCGCTGCCCGCGCCCGGCGTCCTCACGATCGACGGCCCCCGCCAGACCCAGGAGGAGGGCGTGGACGCCGCCGTCGGGCTCTCGGTCGCCTGCGCGGGCGACGTGAACGGCGACGGCACGGGCGATCTCGCCTTCGGCTCCCACACCATGGGCCACGTCTGGGTCCTCTACGGCGGTCCCCGGATCGGCGAGACGGATCTGGAGGCCCTGTCCCCGGAGCGCGGCTACGCGATCGAGCTGCCCGAGTTCGGTGCGCCGGCCCTGCACATCGCCCCGGCCGGCGACCTCGACGGGGACGGCCTGGCCGACGTCGGGGTCGTGGTCGCGAACGCGAGCCTCGCCTCGGGCGTGCCCGGCGAGCGGGGCGCCGCCCTGGTGTTCGCCGGCCGCGCCGACGGCCGGGGCGTGCGCGTGGACTCGCCTCTCGCCCAGCCGCTGGGGGACGGGCTGCTCGCGCGCATCCTGCTGCCGGAGGGCGAGACGGCCTCCGGCTTCGAGCTCGTCGGTGACGTGGACGGCGACGGCCGAGCGGACGCGGTGGTCGCCAACTACACCCACGCCGAGGGGCCGAACCTCGTGCCCGGCCGGGCCTGGCTGCTCACCCGGCTCGCGGCGGGCGCCGAGATCGACGCCGGCGACGGCAGCGCGACGACCATCACGATGCCCGCGGACGCCTCGTACCGACTGGGCGTCGGCAACTCGATCGCGGCCGCGGGCGATGTCGACGGCGACGGCTACGGCGACTTCCTCATCGGCTTCGACGGCGGAGCGGTCTCGAATCTGACCCGCGGCGGCCTCGCGCTCGTCTACGGGGCCGCGCAGCTGCCGCCCAGCGCCTCGCTGCTGGAGGCAGGCGGCGCCCCGGGCGCGCTGCGGGCGGGCGTCGTGCTCGGCGAAGGGGTCGGCGACGGTTTCGGCTACGCCGCGGACGCCGCGCCGGCCGCGGGGCTGCTCACCCGCGTCGCGGTCGGTGCGCCGGGTGCGGACGGCGCGGCGGGCGCGGTCCACCACTTCGATGCGGCGGCGCTCCTTCCCGGAGTCCGCCGCATCGGCGAGATCGAAGGGGTCGTCACCCTGAGCTCGGCCGGCGCGGCCGCCCGCTTCGGCCGATCCGTCGCCTTCGCGGGCCGGCTGCTGGGGACCCCGACGCTCGCCGCGGGCGGCGACGGGGTGGTCCACGACGGCTCGGGCCAGGAGGGCTTCGCCCACGCGGCGCACGTGCAGGCCGTCGCCTACGAGCCCTCCCCGCTGCCGGCGGGGGAGGAGACGACCGCCCCCTCGCCGCAGCCGGGGGCGGA